>CANHUD010000005.1 GCA_947463665.1 Sphingobacteriales bacterium | reverse complement strand
GAATCTCCCAAAGAAGTGATCCCGGTTGAAGAAGATGCAAAAGATGGAATAACAGTATACAATGCCGGTCTGGTTCTCTTATGGCCATTTCTGAGTCGCTATTTCAGAATGCTGCAACTGGCTGACGACAAGGCATTCCGGGATGACACGTCCCTTGAACGGGCCATTCAACTGACGCAGTATCTGGTGAATTCCCGAACTGAGATCGATGAGACTCAACTGGTACTGAATAAGTTACTTTGTGGAGCAGCCTTCACCTTTCCCGTTGCTACTACCTTTGAACCGAGCCCGGAAGAGAGGGGATTATCAGAAAAAATGCTGAAAGGGGCCCTTCAAAACTGGGAAATGATGAAGACCACCAAACCGGAGACCTTTCAGGAAACCTTTCTGCAACGGGAAGGACGTTTATACAAGATGGATAACCGCTGGGAGCTGGTAGTGGAGAAAAAAGCCTATGATATGCTATTGGATTCACTGCCCTGGAATATATCTATGATCCAGCTTAGTTGGATGAGCGAGAGATTGGTTGTAATTTGGAGATGAATATGTCGCAATTAATGATCAGCAATACATATTTCCTTGAACAGGAGATGGATTGGTTCTCCCGGTTACTGGACGGACGAATGGAACATTATTTTCAGGACCTTCCGTTCAGTATCGAAAGCATGCCACCTCCTGAAATACAGGCGGGCCGGAGCAGTTATGAGGCTGTTATACAGCAATTCAACATGTCTCCGGAAGAACGGATTGTACTCATTATGGCGCTGGTCCCTCATCTTCAGCCCTCTCTTTTCGATCGGTTCTTCATTCAGAATAAATCCATAAGCAGAATATTTACGGAGTTTGGAGGCATAGAACAAAACCAGCACAGGGGATTTTTACCAACAGGCGAGACCGTAAGTTTTGTTATTGCCGGAAAAGATGTTTACCAACGCTGCCTTGTAGCATCGTATTTCGGACAAGATCATTTTTTCCGAAAGGAAAACATATTAAAACTGGAGTTCAATGCTGCAGCCGAAACATTCTGGTCTGGCAAACTGGTTATATCGGAGGAATACCTGAGTTTTCTGGTTCGGGGAGAACGATTCGAACCCGATTTCAACAGTCAGTTCCCGGCTTCAAAAATTTTCACAAACCTCACGATTGAAGATCTGGTACTTAGTCCACAGATCATGGAAGAGGTCTGCCATATTCGATTATGGATGGATCACCAGAAAACAATGCGGGAAAATCCTTTTCTGCGAAAGCGATTTAAAAAGGGATACAGAGCTCTTTTTTATGGCCCTCCGGGAACAGGAAAAACGCTCACGGCATCTCTGCTCGGTGCTGCGCATGACCGAAGTGTATACCGCATAGATCTCTCTCAGATTGTATCCAAATATATTGGGGAAACAGAAAAAAACCTGTCATCCATTTTTGATATGGCTGAGAATAAAGACTGGATTCTTTTTTTCGATGAAGCAGAATCTCTTTTTTCAAAACGAACAGAGGTTTCTGATGCGAAGGATAAATTTGCCAATCAGGAGACATCCTATTTATTGCAGCGGATTGAGGAATTTGACGGGTTGATCATTTTAGCTACCAATCTGAAACCCAATATTGACCGGGCATTCATCAGGCGGTTCCAGTCGATCGTTTATTTCACGCTTCCTCAGTCTAAAGAACGGGAACAGCTCTGGAAAAAAGCCCTGCACGCACTGGATGTATCCGATGATGTTAATACTGCAGAACTTGGTCGACGGTTCGAAATGTCTGGCGGCGGGATAAACAATGCCGTACAGTTCGCCTGGCTGCAGGCACAACGGCGCCCGGAACAACTCATAACGCCGGAAGATCTTGAACTGGGCGCGATAAGAGAATTAAGTAAAGAAGGTAAATCATCCATAAGCTGATCATGTTCCAGTATTTACATTGGCCGGATGAATGGGGCCGGGAGATAGCCCTGCAGCTGGAAAGAATACGTTTCCAGATAATGCTGACAACAGATGGAAGGCAATTTGATGAACTGGAAACAGCGCTGTTCCGATTTCAGAATAGAGGAGGACATGTAGACATCCTGCTTTGTCTGCATGCGGAAGAAAAAACGATCCGGCGCGTCAATGCGCTGAAAAGGCTGAGCCATGCCGGAGCAAAAGTGGGAATCATTGTGTTGAATGTGTACCAGACTCCACCCGGGAATCTGGCTATACTCGATAAGTCCCGGCTGATAACTGACTTTGTTTTGGAGGATACAACAGATATCCGGGAATTGATTTACCAGCAGGAGAAAATCTGGAGGCAGTGCTTGGAGCAGTCGGAACAGTTATTGCCTAATAGTGAGGATATCCGGATACATTTTCAGACAGCTTCAAGTTTTATTGTACCGGGGGGGATTGTCAAATTATACTGGGACGTTGCACATGCGGATCACATCGAAATCTTACCCGGGATTGGAGTGGTTGAAGCATCCGGCAGCGTGGAGGTTCCGGTTTTTGATGATACGCTTTTTCAACTCAAAGCAATCAACCAGGCTTCTGCCCGGATCCAGTCTATTTTTATCAAGACCATTCCGCAGGATCCCTTTACACTGGAAGTGGAGGTCTGGGATACCGATTCCGGTGATTATATTCCACTGGAATCCGTGCATCCGCATCAATTTGTATTTGCAGTTTTCAGGAGTGATAAGATCCGGATACGCTGGAATGCCCTGCCCGCCGGCGAGTTGACAGAAATGCGAATGGGCACTTTGCCTCTTACAGGCCTGGAAACTATCCAGGTATTTGCGGATGAACAATTTATATTTACATTGCAAACAGCCTGTGAAACCTATGTTTATACCCTGAAAATTCTTACGGCCACCGCATCAGATGAATTGATCAGAACCGAAAAGCTACCTGAACTTCCGGAGCCTATGCTACCGGCACCGTCGAACGAAGACCAATCAATAAAAACAGCCTCCTGGCTGAAACGATTTCTTAAATGGCTTTCATGGAGATAAGATCCACACATCCATTCACCCGATTCTTTCTCTTCTGCGCAGGAAGTAGTATGGATGTGCTGTACCAGTGCCCCCGCTCGGAATGGATCAAGCATACCGGTATTGGCGTCTCGGTTTTCTTCACCGGCATTCTGGCAGCTCTCTCCTCTTTTTATGCATTTCGTTTGATATTCCCGCAACTACTGATATGCCTGATTTTATCCCTAATCTGGGGAGGAATCATTTTCAACCTCGACCGTTACATTGTATCCAGTTTTCGAATACAAGCCCGACCATTGAAGGAGTTTTTACAGGCCGCGCCCAGATTGCTGATGGCAGTTGCTATTGCGCTGGTCATCTCTAAACCGCTGGAACTGGAAATTTTTAAAGAGGAAATTCAATATTCTCTTTATCAGCAAAAAAGTCGGTTAACCGATTCACTTATGCTGAACCATCAGCAGAAACTGGAAAGCTGGGATCGGAAAACGAAAGCCCTCAAAGAAGAACTCAAAGGATATTTTGATATCAAGGAAGGTTATTACCGGGATTATATCTGTGAATGTGATGGCACCTGTGGAACCGGTCAGAAAGGTCGGGGAATTGAATGCCTTGTCAAAAAAGAAAAATATGAATCTTTTTCAGCAGAATTTGAACTAAACCGACAACGGATTGAAGAATTAATCGCTCAGAATGAACGTGAAAAACAGTTTGCAGCCGCTGCATATGAAAAGAATCGCTCAGCCGTTGAAGCCAGTTTTTCATTCGGATTTCTGGCTCAGCTGGATGCCCTTTCGGATCTTGATTCACTTGCCTCCATGGCCATTACATTGCTATTGATCATGATTGAAATCACCCCTGTACTAACCAAATTGCTCGCAGCGAAAGGACCATACGATCATCTCTTGCAAATGGGTGACCATGCCTATAAAGTAAAATACATCCAATCTGTCTATACGCAACAACAGGAACTGTATCAAACCGCCCGCATGGCTGCAGCTACCCGCCCACCCTCCGCTTCTACCCGTTCAGATACACCCAAAAACACTTCCGAATCCAGGTCGGCAGGTAACCGGTACCGTAGGCTGAAAGAACAGTTTCAAAACAGGAAAAATAACTAATGTGACTACTGCAAAGACCATACGAATAGGATTGCTGCTCCCTTTTCTGCTGGCAGTACGATCGCTTTTGGGACAGCCCTTACTTCCCAAACCAATCTCGATTAGCCCTATCCTGAAAAATCAGCAAAACGGACTTATCGCAGACAATCTGCATTCAGACAAACTCAACGTATTTAAGAAATGGTTCCCCGATGGCAAATGGGATACAGGCATCCCCGTTGATCAGAAAATTCGCGATAGCCTGAATAAACTATTAAAGGAAGTCGGAGAACTTAAGATCCGGACAGATAGCCTGAACATACTAACTCACTTAGAAATTCCAGGGACTGAGCCTCAGGATCTTGCCAACCTGATTTTTTCAGTTAAACGGCTGGGAGCAGTGAAAAGCATGAACTATGAGGTAAAAAAAGGAGATACTATCCAATTTGTTTATACCATAAGTAAGGGTGCGGGAATGGATGAACTGGAGGTGCTGGAGGGAAAAGAAGTCCGATTTACCTTTTCAAAAACTCCCAGGAATAAAGAACAGACCGGATCTTTTGTAGTGGCAGCAGATGGTGTAGTTACGTTCAATATAACCAACAAAGGGCTGTTCACCTCCCGGGGAAAACTGCTGATAAAAAAACAGGCAGTAGCAGCCAAACTCAGTTTCAGCTATAGCTGTGATACAGTGCACCAGGTTCATAAAGAGATCCGGACGATACGCGACACCCTTTCGGAACAGCTGGCCGGACAACAGTTCAGTGTCTCTCCCCGAATGGATATCACTCAATCGCACAAACTGCTGATTCCGGTTTCCCTGCCGCCGGATAAAAAAATACTGGCTATTGGTTTCTGGATCGGAAGTACCGGCACAGCACGTAAACAATGGCAGGCAATACGGGAAGAAACAGCGGATGCAGGCCCTCTTAAGAGGTTTATTCAACAGGAACTGCTTCGCCGTTCGTTCTCCCCATTACCCGAAGAACCAGGTAAAACGTTGAAATTCTCCATCAGAGATGATTACGGATGGGAATTACGTAACCCGAGCGGAACATACATGAAGACCAGTTACGTTACCCCAAGCCTGAATACCCGGCAGAACTATGCCTGTTTTCTGGTGAACAAATCCAATACACTCCCACAACGTATCCTTATAGAAATTGAAAATCTTTCCAGCTTATACATTCTGGAAACAGAACTTTACGTAGAAGGACTGGTGGAAGTAACACACCAGGAAGAAGCAGAAGTTACCACATCCTCCTGCATAGAATATGTTAAGATCAAAACCATATGAACGTGTTTAAAAATAATTTCATCATCCTGACTTTCCTCCTGCTGTTGATCAGTTCCTGCAGAGAATATAATCAACTGAAATCAAGCGGAAGAAGAGTCAGCTCTGAACTTTCCCTTTTAAAGAGTTCCGGAAAATTCCTGAATAAAATAGGTCTTACCAACTCGCAGAGTGGTGATACAGCCGGATTGGCGGAAACACCCATGCAACAAAAAAATCTGATCAACAAATATGATTATTTGTATGACTGGCTGAATGGCAAGAATACCAGCATCCGTGCAGATAATATACAGTGGGACAGTTCACTGAACGCTTACATAGTGGTGGATCCGTCTGCCCGAAAACTAAATCCCAATGTAGAAGTATTCGGTTGGCATCCCTATTTTATGGGAGAGCTTTGGAAAACCTATCCATATGAGTTATTATCTGTCATCTCCTTTTTTTCCTATGCCATTGATCCGGAAACCGGCAGCTATGCCAACCCCGATCAGATGCAGATGTGGAAAGAAATCGCAATGGTGGATTCTGCCCATGCACATCAGAAAAAAGCCCTGCTGACGCTGTCTTGCCATGGGTCCGAACAAACGAGTAAATGGCTGGAAAACTCAGCGCTCTGGCCGGTACTGGCAGATTCCGTAGCAAGCCTGCTGCGCATAAAACAGGCAGACGGAGTAGAGCTTGACTTTAGAGAGATACCTGAAGAAACCCGGCAGGCTTTTATCCGATTCGTCCGTTCATTTCGGGAAACAATGGAAAAAAAGTATGGTGACCGGCCGTTTTACATGGCAATAAATCTTCCGCCCGACAATACAGATCTGATTTACGATGTTCAGGAAATACAGCCATTTGCAGATCTGCTGGTGATCAGAGGATACGACCTGAACGAATGGCAATCCGGCGAGGCGCATCCCGCTGTATCTCCCCTGCGGGTAGAAGAAGGTAATGGACTTAGTTTAGAATCCGTTGTGGACCAGTATCTGGAGAATGGAATCGATACCGGAAAAACGATCCTGGCCTTACCCCTATACGGAGCACAATGGAAAGGGAAACGGGAAGGAAAAAATGATTATTACGAAACAACGTTTGATAAAAAAATTACCTACCGGGAGATTCGACAGCTATATACCCCGATGGATTCCGGCTATACCCTTCAGTCATCGTTGGATCCATTATCCATGACGCGCTATTATTTACTCGAATTTGCTGATAGCAGTAGTATTGAATGCTGGTTTGATGACGACTACACGCTCGGTAAAAAGATGAATTTTGCACTTTCCAGAAAGCTGAGGGGCGTAGGATTATGGGCCCTGGGGTACGATAACGGCCACAAAGAAATTTCGGCACTCCTTGAACAAAAATTCACTTCGGATACCCTGATCGTGGCAGATCCAATTTTAGAGATTGAT
The DNA here is from genome assembly GCA_947463665.1 of Sphingobacteriales bacterium. GTDB lineage: Bacteria > Bacteroidota > Bacteroidia > Chitinophagales > Chitinophagaceae > Pollutibacter. The sequence continues at coordinate 18,787 of CANHUD010000005.1, read as the reverse complement.
GGCTATCCTATAAAAATGGCAGCATTTATTCATCGCCACAGCCACCTGCTGGTAACCGCCTCCGTAATGCTGGTACTGGCTTTTGTAGTGGCGCTGCTGATTGCATTTTCCGACTGGCGCGTTCGGGATTCCCTGTTCAACCAGCCCTTCCAGCATTTCATATTCATATTGATCGCAACGATATCCATCGTACCGCTTCTGTCTTTCCTTAACTTTTTTGGAGGCGGACGTTGGCAGCTGTTGATAGCGTTCCTGACAGGGATAATTTTAGGGTATATTATCCTTCAGATAAGATCATCGCTTAATTTCAAACGCCCCTGATCATGAAAAAAAAGATTGGTATAGAGTTAGGGTGGTTTTTCATCAAGCTGATCATCTCCCTGCTCCTGCTTCCCTTCTGGGTTAACTGGCTGAATATCCGTTCATCCGCAGATGGTTTGCACCAGCTGGAAACCTATTTTCTTATCGAACTGGGCGTACTGTGGCTGCTGATAAGCCTGCTGGCACTCTACATCTTACGATTTATTTTATCCCTTATCTGGAAAAAAATGGGAGGAGGTGCGGCAAAAACCCCTTAGGCAGATGTCTTCATCAATATGGGATCCAGCATGTGTACGTGTTCAGGGAAACGCAGAATCATCCAGTGATATACTTCGTTTTCAACTGCAATGTCCCGGCCTTCCAGTTGAGCACGGAGAACAGTATGTAAAAGCATTATAGGCAGCTTGTCCGGGAAACCTGCTATTCTTTCATCAATAGATGTAAGAAAAACCTCGGGTTGATATCCATTTTGGAGAGTATAACCCGTTTTTTCTTTCCATGCCTGAAAATTATCCGGCTGCTCCCGCTGGACATATTGAACGGCTAGTTGACGAAGTAACGGTTCCGGGTAATACCCAAAGGCAAGGATCCGCTGCGAAAGTTCCTTATCTATATTTTGTTTGAACGCGTCTCGAAGTGCCAGGCAACGGGTATATTCTGTCAGTTGAAGGGAATTTCTTCCCAGTATAGATAAAATTCGTTCTGAAGTAGGCAGAGATGTTTGCGGAAAATCAGCTTCAAGCTTCCGTAAAAGCCGGCCTGGAGTTTGTTCCCTTAATGCCGGCAATGCCCAGCTCTTCTCCTGATCACTGAGCATAAGTTCCAGCAGTTCGTACGCAATCGTTTCCTGGCTCTGGTCGCCCTTCAGGATCATGGCCTTAATCTGATCGATCACATTTGGATCATGCGCCAGCCGCAGGGTATGTAACAGATCATATTTACACTGCAGCTGCTCGGAACTCAGCATTTTAAGCAGTGTAGGAGAGATATTTGCATCACGCAGATCCTGCAGGCAGGCTGCAATATAGGTCATATCTCCTACTACACGCTGCAACAGACTGGTATACAGACGACTGTATTCTCTTCCGTTTATCCGCAATCCACTTTCTGCAAGAATGGTGGAAAAGTGCAGCCGGTCGGTATGCAACAGGGTTCTAAGGGCACTACCCGTGTTCTGTTCCGGAAGTTGTGTGAAATAATGAAGTTGAAGGCAGGCGATAAGCTGGTCATTCGTAAAGCTTTCATTCCTCGAGTACCTGAATGTTTCCTGCGACCGCAACCATAATCGTTCCGTTTCCTGGAAGGATGCCAGGTTTTTACCTGCTTTTTTTTCAAATAAATCTGTCCCCAGTAAAGACTTCAGGCTGGCATGAGCCAGTACCGGAACCGGACGGATTTCGGAAGGCAACCCGGCTTTATCAGGGGATTCATTTGTTCTAATCTTCATTCGGGAAATCAGCGATTTCAGTTCCTCCCGGTATTGTCGGATAAGATTACGGGAAACAAGATACCAAAGAAGCAGAATTACAGAGATGAGTAGAAAAACCAACAGGATCCGGGTATTGTAGGTCTGCAATTGGGATAAAATCAGGATGAGTAAACCGGCCGTTATTTGTCCGATGGTTTTGCCATATCCATCTGCATAATTCTGGCTAACGGAACGAATCTCCAACGGATAAGCCTGGTACAGTACATTAATGGTAGGAGCATAAATAGACCGGAAGATAGAACGTTCCAATACTTTGTTCAGGGTAGAGAAAATCACGATGGAACCCGAAATGCCGGAGGTGAGTGTAATAACGCCTCCCAGCACAATAAGGCTGAGTGCAGAAATGATACTGATCAGTCCTACGAATAGCCCAAGTTCTTTGATGATTATTCTCGAAATAACTGTTTTCAGTACAAATTCCATGATGCGCATGATCATGTACCAAAAGGCAAGAAATGCCTTCCGCTCTTTTACGTCTTTCATTTCATGAGCGGTAGCATCGAGCAGGGAGTAATCTACAAGTAGCTGGATAACGATGGAAAAGAAAATAGCACCGGATATGAATTTGAAATAGTCATTCTTCCAAACGGTTTGCAGACTGATTTTTGGCCGGACCGGCGCTTTTTTTTGACTGCTTTTTGGCAAGATATTAGCCAGCCGTAACCTGATCATCAAAAAAACAAGCAGGAAGCCCAGCATGGAGGAGCCGGATATAGCCAGAAGTACCTGGTCACTGAACGTGAATTGAAAAACCAGAGAATATGCAAGGATACTTGATAAAACCTCCCCGGTACTGATCCAGCCATTGTATTGTTTGGTTTCTCCAAGATCAAAATACAAAGCCGGAATTTTCCAGAATACCAGATTCAGGAAATTGCTTGTCATCCAAAACCAGGTATAGGCAAGAAAAATTACTGCCTGTCTGTTCCAGCCAACATGATATCCAACCCAGATCAAGCCTATACACAGAGCAAAAAAAGCCGTATACAGGGTAGCTGCCCGCATGAACCCTAAACGAACCTCTGTACGGTTGTAAATATAGGTGATCCCATAACCTAAAAAACCAGAGGCAATAAAAGCGTAAGACAACCTGGAAACCCCCACTTCCCGGGGAAACTGATCGTTTACGAAAATGAAATAAAAGGAGATGAAAACCCCCATGATCAACGATAGAAACATCATGGCGGGAAACAGAAAACGAATAATATGGCTGCGGGACGAATTGAGCATTAATGAATATTATATGTTAAGCGAAGACGGATGAATCGTCCGCGTTGCGACATAAACGGCACGTTCTGATCGGTGTAAGAACCATCCTGTACACCCCAGGGCATATTAAACGAACCCTCCGCCTGGCGTGGACCTGCATGGTAATAAAGTCGGCGTTTCGGGTCAAGTATGTTCATGCCCAGGAGGTTTTCCACACTAAGGTCCAGACGCAGGTAGGGAAAACTGCGCACCGCTATGCCCAGATTACCATGAAAGATGAGATAGTCGGGGAGCGTTCTGCTGGAATCAACACCGAGATTTTTCTTTACGGTGGTATTCTCCCCTACTTTTCTGCCCGCTACATAATTACCGCGCAGGTTAAGGGACATACGGAAAGGACCAGCCTTATCCGTGTAAGCAGTAAGCCCGGCATTGATATGATGAGAAGCGATATCACCCAGACGTTTATCGTTCATGGTGGAATCGTTTCTGGATCTCGTTTGCATCGGATCGATAAACGTATGGTTCACATTCAGCAGCACGCGAGGGAGAAGCTTATACTGAACGGTAGTCATCAACCCTTTGATCTCATAACTACCGGTATGCACATTCATTTTAACCTTAGTGTTATTGATAGTAACCGTTTCGGAGGCTACTGCATTGTTCACCCAATACCAGAAACCAACAGCATTCCAGCTGAATTTACTTTTGGCCTGATCCTGCTGGGTCCGACCATTTAATTCCAGGTTGAGGTAATCAATGTTTTCCGTACGCAGGCCGGGATTAGGCGATCTGCCACCACCGGTAGAATATTTCATCCATTGGGAAACGCTTTGTATTCCTTTGGAGTAGATTGCTTTTGCATTAAATAATCCCTGCTGGTAAACAACTGCAACGCGGGGAGAGACTTTTGTGCCGAAGCCTGCCGAATTTCGAATGCGGTTCTGGTCTCTACGGGCACCTGCAATCAGGGAAAAACGGTTGGCAAATTTATAGGAGAGCTGGGTAAAAACACCCAGATCAAAAACATCAAATGCATTGCTTCCTGCAAGCTGGTTGTTTACAATTCCCCGTTCTTTAGCCAGTGCGATGGAATCCTGTTTGGCAATAAACTGAGCCACAGATGATTGTTTGGAATCGAAATCCTGGTACATCAGATAATCACCCTGGGTTTGTGTATAGCGGATATCCACGCCACTCGTAAGATCGAATTTTTTATCCTTACTGGTATAAAAGAAACGAAGTTCATTCCGGGCCTGTAAGGCCTGATAGTAATAGTAACGATTTCGCCATCCGTGCTCCAGCTGTGAGAATCGCTGCTGTAAAACCCCTTCAGTACCATTCAACTCGGCCTGAGGTCTGGAATAACCGGGTTTACCTCTAAAGAGTGAATCCGGAAACAACAGATGCGCGAAATGAAGTTTCGTATCCGGATCGCCGAAAGCCATCAAATTTACCCGATTCGACTCCTTACCCAGGCTGTGCATGCTAAAGCTGGTCAGGTTAGTGATCTCTGCATGCTCACTTACTTTCTTCTGAACATTGGCGTACACCGTCGTATTCATCGGAGCCCACATCGATCCATTGTTTGAACCGGCTTCGTTGATATCCTGATAAAAATTAAATCCCTCCTTAAGCTTCCAATGCCGGAAGCCGAAAGTAAAATCAGATACTTTCAATTTGTATCCGATGTAGTAATCTTCTGTTGCATTTGAATAGCCAACCGGGGCCCCGTTTACCATTCCGGTATATGCGTCTTTGTCGAGCTGACGGGCACGATTGATGCCTTCCTGCGTGAGATTGATTGCGGTTATATCTCCCGTAGCATTTTGCAGTACTGAATAATACGGACTCACCATGGGCAGGCGCATATCCTGCATGTACTGGGAAAGTCCACCCACCCAGCTACTGGCAGTCATATTGAATTTCCGGTATGTAAAAGAATCAATGTCACTTGGATCGTAATCATAGAACTCTCCTTCCATTCGGTGTTCATCGGAACGATAATATCTTCCGGTGAGCTGCATGCTGAGATTAGAACCGGGCTTCCCGCGAAAATTAAGCGTAAGATCTGCACTTTGGGTATTGAATCCGCCCTGCAGTACATTCCCGTACATCTGCAGGCTGGCCGACTGCCCATCGCGTCCACGGTTCTGCTTTTTTAGCAGCGGATCTGTTGGATCTTCGCTTGGATCCAGGGTAATGATATTGATTGCGCCTACGAATGAACGGGGACCGTACATGGTAGAAGATGGTCCATACAATACTTCAATGGCCTTGATAGCAGAAAGTGGATATTGCCTGGACAGATAAGCCCAGTTTAACCAGAGATCATTTTCTTCTACCCCATCCACCATCAACAGCGTCCGTTCCGTATTTTCCTGGCGAAAGCCTAATTGGAAGATATTAGCATAGGTTACCGCATAGATCTTGTTTACATCGAAACCGGGCAGATCCTGTATCGCATCCACAATATCCACATACCCTCTTTCTATGATTTCATTTCGGGTAATGAGAACAACTGAAGCAGGAGCTGAATTGATATCTTCCGCTTTTTTGGAAACCGAGCTAACCCTTCTGTCTATACCCTCCTGTGAAAGTCGATCAAATATCTCCTTAAATACAATGTTCTTAAGTTCTGCAGGCTGAGAATAGCCGGGTTTAAGAACGATGATAGACTTGATTTCTGCTTCTGCTTTTTCCAGAGAATCGAGTGCAATGTACGTTAGGGCCAGCAGCTCATGCGCCTGTGCACGTGCATCCGTCTGCCGGTAGCTGTTGTTCCGAAGGCAACTACCCAGCGAATCGGTCACTTTACGGAAGTCGCCAATGAGATACGCTGATTTCATCAGTTCCAGGTTGTCCTCACACCGGGAGGATTGCTGAGCCTGTCCCAAAAAAGAAAACAGGGAAAATAGCAGCACGAGAGAGTATTGCCTGAACATACGTTATTTCTTTTTGTAAGTTGGAGAAATAGATAAATTTCCTTTGTAGAGGAAGTCTTCGGGATTAAGCGGCCAGTAACGGATTTGTTCGTCCACACTACAGGTAATGGCCCTGAGCTGCTTTGGATCAATGGAAAGCCCCGTGATCCATCGTTTGTGTTCCCGAAGTGAAACAGGAGACGGTAAACCGGTAGCAGCCAGACGATCCGTTTCCACATAGAAAATATGCACATAATGATCGTACCCTGCGGATACGAGAATATCTGTTTCGGTATTAAAAGGAACCGTTTCCAGTCCGCTGATCCTCGACATATGTAATTTAGCCCTCTCAGCTATAACCTCACCAGTTAGTATGTTCACAACATACAGATTGCCTGCTTCATCCCCTGCTGCAATCTCGTTCTTCCGGATGATTCCCGAAAGGGCTGTTAATTTATTACCGGGAGCACATACCAGTTTCCATTTCCGTTGCGATGCATCCAGCCGGAGCAACTGATTACCGGAGGTACAAACCCAATAATCGCCGGTATGTCTGAGATTCGTCATCTCTCTGACAGCAAACGAATCCACCAATCGGAATACGGAGGCTGAATACTGAAAAGCATAAACGGCATCTACGGTTGCAACCCATACGTTCATTTGCTTACCCTGAAAAGTAAAGAACTGACGGATATCTTTTCCGGTTAGTATAGCCGGCAGACTGGCAGTCTTTGGATCAGACAGTTGCCTGAGCAGAGAGGATGGAGTTGCGCCAAGCAGCGAACGATCGTCCACAAAACCCAGCCCGCGGAGTGTTTCCGTAATGAGTATACCGCTATTCAGACTGCGGTTATTCATATCAAAGATTCGTACTTTCTTATCCATTCCGTAAAGGGCCAGCTGTTGCTGTGGGGCATGTTCCGCCATACGTAACGGCTGGAAGCGTACCGGGGTCATATAAACGGATGGCTTATGACGGAAGGCTCCTTCCATAAGTACCGTGAGGATATCCCGGTCGAACCGGCTGCCGCCATTCCTCACAAACTGCTCATACGCATGAGATGCTTTACTTCTTCCGGCTTCGAACTGGGCATTGTCAAAGTCCTCGTAAACGGCCAGTGCATTGGCGCGTGACTCCTGCTGCATACGAAGTCTGTCCGCTCTTGTGGCATTATCAGTGGCTTCTATTTCAGCATTACGTGCCTTCTTTTCATTGCCCTCTGCCCGTTCTCTTTGCCGGATGGCGTCCCGCTTGGCTTCCAGCTCCTGAATTTTCGCCTTTTCTTCTGCTCGAAGGGATTCAAGCGCCATATTCTTTGCCGCTTCAGCAGTTTTTTGCTGATTCCTGGCGTCCGTTTCTGCGATCCGGGCTATTGTTGCCTGTTTAAGGGCTTCCTGCGCAGAAATATCTGCTTCCCGCTGCATTTGAACGGCTACCAGTCTGTTTTTTTCGGCTTGCCTGTATGCGGTATCGCTTCTTTTCTTTTCCAGCTCTGCAATGGACTTCTGGGTTTCTGCCTGTTTTTTTTGTCCCCATGCCCACATGGAAAGCATCAGTATCAATACCCCGATCACCACAGAACCACCGGCAAGCTGATACGCGAATTTCAATCTTCGGGTTCTTGCTTTTTCCTGGGCATCCTGCTGTTCTCTGAAAGATTGTTCAGATGCGGAAATATATCCCATCACCAGTTCAATGTCCGGAATGTAGGAAGCGGCCCATACGGGCTGTATGCTATTCTGCTGTTTCCATCTGTTTACTTCCTCTAACTGGACTCCGTTCAATAAATGCCCATTTCCATGCGCATGCTGCAGGGCGAGTTGTCTGTATTTTACAAGTAGCTGAATGGCTTCCGTTTCATGATCAACCCAGGTTTTCATATCAGACCATTCCTGAAAAACAGCCTGGTGCATGATGGAGTATTGTCCTCCTGACAAACGAAGAAGATCAAATCCGAAATCAGCTCCCAGGTTTAGTACAGGGGCGATTTTTTCTACCGATAATCCGGTTCGGTCCGCTATTTCATCTATGGTGAGCGCCATTGAAAATGGTTCGCCATTGCGCACGATAACCAGTGAACGGAAAATCCATTCTATTGCTTGTACATCGATCAGAGATTCAGCCTGAGAAAGGAAGGCTTTTCCACTGAACTCGATGAAATAATGTACGGTTCCTACTTCATCATAATCGGCAGTGCTCATCACAAAGGGTGGCTGTTCCGCGCCGGCTTTTGCACGAAGCATTCGTTCGCACTGCTGAGTAAAGATGCGGATATGTGTGTAGGACAGGGAAACGTCTTTTACATCCTTAGCCAGTCTTTCCTTTAGTACATCATCCGGTTCAATCTGTTGCTGCCTGAGAAATTCGATGAGTACCGGATAGCTGAATTCCTTCGGTAGTGAGGGATTCACCTGAATACCCAGATTCAGCTGAGCGTTTGCACTGGAAATTTTACGAAGCGCCTGAATAGCAGCTTCCGGGTTAACACCCATGTCGAACAAAACGGGAGATGTCCATGCAGACGCGTTGGTGAGCTCCTTTATAAAAGATGCGAGTTCATTAGCAGATAATTGTTCTATCCAGGCTGGACAATTCCTAAAAATGGTAAGATTCTCTCGTTGTTTCAGTGAGTCACTGACCTCATCTGACCAATTTTGAAAGATGGCTGGCTTTCCTTTTTTTAAACCGCTTAGAATAGAAAATTCGATGAGCCAGTCGAGATCCATATCACCACTACCCAGTAGAAACAGTATGCGTTTGCTGTGTAGTTTTTCCTGAGCAATTCCAATGCTTTCCTGTAAGAACGTACGTATGGATGTGAGCATTGATCTATTGATTGAGTTTATTTTTCTTTTGTTTCAATTGGTCAAACAGGTCTTCAATTCGTGTATTCCATTGAAACATTCCGCCTGCTTCATCCACGCTCAATAACATATTCGTCCCGTTATTTTGAATAAGATCAAGATCCCATATCCACTTGCTGAATCCTTCAAGGGTAAGCGCTGTTTCTTCCCAGCCCTCAGATAAATCCCGTGATATATCATAGATCCTGGCGGTATTGTCCATACTTGCTGTGATGAGTTGTTTCGCTTCCCGATCTACCAGCATAGCTGTCAGCCTGGTTTTATGAGCAGAAAACGTTTGCAGCAGATTAATATTGTTTCCGGACATAGGAGAGCAGACCAGTATTTTGCCGTCTACCGTCCCCAGAAAAAGGTAATCGGATGTGCTCGCTGCTGCCGATAACTGTCGAACACTAATAGATGAAGGAACCGTGAGTGGAATGGAGGATTCTGTTACCGGATTGAAGAGGAAAAGCTGACCTGTAGTGGTCAGAAGAATACTGCCATCCGAAAGTTCCAGCATTTGTCGAACCCCCTGGGGAGCCGTAAGTTTTTTACTGTTCCCTGATTTAATATCCGAAACAGTTATGTATCCATTTGAAACAGAAAATACTTTGTTGGAGTGAACAACCAGCGAGACCGGAATCTTTTCATCAAGAGTAGCGAGCTTTACTTCACGCTCTTTTGGATTTACTGCATTCTGGCGATGTACGTACAATTCTCCATTAACGTTGGAGAAGACAACCGTGCCAGGCTCCGTGAAGCGAACCTGCCGGATTCGATGCTGATTCAGCACAGTCGGGTACGTCTTGATCCCTCCATCAGCCTGTAAAAAAACAAGTGTTTTATCATCACCTGCAGCCACAGCCATTTTTCCGTCATAGACATCAATATCCCGGAGGCCGGAACGCTGGCTATGAACTTTTCTCCGACTGGCAGCCACCGAGCTTTTACCTTCCTGCACTTTCCACTCGGCTCTGGACAGAAGTTGATACAATTCATTAAACGGTTTCAGTTTGCCATGAACACGCATAGACACCTGCTCATAGTCTCCATAAAGTCGGATCAGTGTATCCGTAAACGAATTTCTGGATTCGGGGGTGAGGAAAGATTCTGCATTTAAGCGGTTCAATAAGGTTACAATCCTGCTTCTTGCAGCAATGTAATCTCTGGAATCATTGGCCATACGGGCGTTCGCATCGGCCCTTTTCTTGTTTTCCGTTGCCCGGTCCTCATTTTCCCTGGCTATTCTTCTCTGCTCCTGAACTTCGCTTATACGGGTCTGGAGATTGCCATTCAAAATGCTTACCTGTTCCTCTTTTCGCTTTGACTCCTCCTGAAGACGAACAGCCTCTATTCGGGCAATCTCGGCGTTACTGGCTTCTGCAACCGCGATAAGTCGTTGTTTACGGGCGGCAAGAGCGGAATCAGATGCAGCTTTGGCTGCTTTCTTGGCGCGGGCCTGTTCAAAATTGGCCAATTCAAGTGAATGCCGGGCATCCTCCTCAGCTTTCTCTGCTTTGAGCTTTTCCTGGAAGGCATAGAGCATCACCATGGCCATAAAGCCGGCAAATACCAACACATAAAAACGCTGTTTTTTGATGCGCTGAATCTCCCTTTTTCGTTCCAGTTCTTTCTGATCCAGCATCAGCCGGTATGCGTCTTTACTCTGCGTGAGATATTGAATGGCAAGTGGGTAAAGCGTATTAAACTGATCTGCCCAAACCTTTTTCGGACGTTCCCGAATGAACCATTGGTCAATTACTTCCAGATCAGGAGGCACTAAATATCCGGCTTTCCCCTGTTCATACAATAGGGCCCGCTCTGAAAGGGTAAGGTAGGTATCGCGTGATTCCCGTTCTTCCGCTATCCATTGATGAAGTCTTTCCCAATGACGGAGCAAATAGGGATTCGCAATGTTGATCAGCGTATCGTCTCTTATTTCCTCTTCCCTGATCGGATGCAGATCCTTTCCAAAGGGCTGGATAAAATCCAGCAGTGCCGGCATAAACCGCTCCAGCTCTATCAGAAATTTTCTAAGATCCTCTCTGGATACTTCCGTCACTTCCAGCAGATGAAGGAACGTCTGGGGCTGCCGGATATCCGGGATAACACCCGGCTTGGTCAGAAGACGGAACACGTCCCGCATCAGCACCTGATCATATCCCGGGAGCGATAAATAGAACATATCGAGTTCAGCCGGAACGCCACGCGTTATATCGCCCAGTATATCAATATCCTTTTGGGTTATTATATCTTCGGAAACCTCTGCCAATGTTTCTGAACGGATTCCCGAATCCAATTGATTCAAAGGTTCGGTTGTCCCGTTTCCTTTTCTGCATTTCACCAGTTTTTGAATGCTCCATTGCAGAAAGGGAAGATGGTGGGCGTTCTGATCATATCCCTGTTCCAGAAAGTTAACAACCGCATCATCCGCCTTCAGGTCATTCATCCGGAAGGTTTCCCGGATAACCAGACGGATATCTTCCTGCCGAAGCAACGGCAGCGTGTACAGTCCGGCATTTAGATATTCCTGCAAACTTCTGAACCGGTACATACCAGGCAGATAAGAGGCCCTAAGTATGATCATTACATATACCGGAGCAGAGGCAGCTGCCACAGCTCTGGCAATGTTATTAACGAGGAGGCTTACATCCAGATCCCAATGTTCATTTCTGGATTTACCATGCTCTGCAAACTGAAATACATCTTCAAACTGATCCAGTACAATCAGAAGATTTCTTTTTCCTGCTATTCCGGATTCTCCCACTACGCGCAGCAAACCGGAGTGGTCTCTTCGTAGCTGACGCGTTATCTCTTCCTGCTGCTCCAGTGAACTCTTTCCATTGTCCGATAAAACATGTTCGGCTGAAAGGGCGGCTGCCAGGTTTTCTATAGGGGTAAGACCGGTACGGCAGTAAGCAATGGCCCACTGCTTTCCGGCAATACCACTGAAGCCCTGCTCCAACGCTGGAATCAGGCCAGCCATCACCAGAGATGTTTTACCGGTGCCCGCCTGTGCTACCAAAGCAATGCATTTGGACGATTGCATGATGCTAAGCAAATCATCCACCTGACGTTTACGACCGAAAAACGAAGAACGCTGCCCGGTAGTGAAGGGCAATAAACCCGGTAGTTCCACTTTGTTTGTTACGTTCATTGAACAGGATATGTAGTAGAATCGTCAGCAGCTGAACGACCATACATATGTTAAAGAAAGATAAATTCTGATAAGTTTCCATGAATCCTACTAATATTTTCGAGGGCTGGAATCCACATTTCTTGTATATATTCCTGCAATCATTTCTTTATCAGGGGGTTACTCAGCGTCCGACTGGTCATAATCAATAGGTGGTTCCGTAGTCACATCGGGCAGTGGAGGCACTATCTGGCCTTTTAGTATGCGGATATGTCGCATATACGCCTCTACCTGAGCCTGAATCTGGGTAACGGTAAGGTCATTATCCGGATTTAGTAGTTCATCAAGTTGTGCATAGATAGAGGTTGTCATGGCTGTTTGTGCCTGGAATGCATCTAATTTGGAGCGAAGCATCTCTATTCGTTGTTGTTTCTCTGCTGTAACCCGCTCGTGTTTCTTTTTACCGGCTTCTATTTTCTTCTGATAGTGGGGTTTGTTCTGCAGATGTCCGTGCCAGGATCTGCTTCCACCAGTCTCGGGAGATTCATCCATTTTTTGTTGTTGCTGACTCAACCATGCAGTGAAATCTTCCCCAATCTTTTGAAACTGGTTCTCATATTCTGTCAGCCTGCTGCGCATCCGGTCAATCTCCCTCTTATCGAATGAGCTTGCCACCGCACGGTAGGCAATGTCTTTAACCTGTTCCTTACCCACTTCCAACGGAGTTTTTTCCGTTTTCCCTTCCTGCTCTACTTGACCGATAATACCCGGTTTACCCGATGCCAGTCCTTCCGCTTCCAAGGCTTCATACAATGTCCGGATCGCTTTTCCATAGCTGCGGGTATAGAATTTCACATCCGGTGACGGGAGTTTCCGGTTGCTGCTATCCAGCAGTCCGGATGCGGAGAGTGGCTGCATTTTTGTGGGCGATAACAGCGAACGTTCACCGGCAAGGGTAGCATGCCCCAGTTGCCATGATTTTATTTCAATTTCAAAAAGGTCTTTCCGGAAGAAATAAAGCGCACGTACGTCCACACCTGCACTGACCTTTGCCAGAAAATCCGCGTCAATCTGGTAATAGGCTTTCAGTTGATCCAACGCATAACCGGATGCCTTTGTAGCAGCCCCCTTCAGGCCTACTTCCGCATCGGCTGTGGCAATCGCTTTCCCACTTAAGTAGCCGCCGATGTAAACCAGCAGCGGAATACCTGCACCGGCATAAACACGAAGCTCCAGCTCTACACGCGGATCCATGGTAACAGATCCGCCAAAAGTGAACTGACCATCCTTGTAATTCAGGTTTCCACTCACCTTGAAACTTGTACCACCATCTACACCGGCACTAACTCCACCGGTTAGTGGAACGGGGCCGGCCATGATGGATGCTTCAAAACCGAAATTCAACGGCCACATGGGCAGGAAATCACCCGGGAAACTGCGAGATTTCCCATCTACCGATAGGGAAGCTGCTGTTATCTCCGGTAAACCCCCATTATTTTTGGGACCCCATTTTAGGCTGGCAGATCCATTAGCGGTTAACCAGTCGGCCACATTCAATTCTCCTTCCGCTCCTTCCATGATCACCACATATGAATCCGCTTCTTTGCGGATGATTCCCTGCGGAGGCGTAAAGGCAAACTGACCAAATTCCAGAGCTTTAGCTACGTTCACCATCAGCTCGGTCCACTCCACACCCTCCTTTGAAATCCGAATATCCTGCGCGGTACCACTTACAGCAGCCCCCAGAGGATTTGCTCCTTCTATTCCAATCGAAGCCGTACCGATATGCAGCACCCCATTTTGATAGGAGATGTTTTCGCCGTTCACCCGGATACCCTTGAAAAGTTTTACATCTACGGATGCATCTGTAAGGGAAAAGCTCTTCACCGTTTTTCCTGTAAGATTGTACAGAAGATGTGCGTCAGCCTCTGCTTTGAGAATTTCAACAGTCGTTCCGCCTATGGTCAGGCCAAGTCTGCCATCTCCTTTTACATCCCACTGATCGCCTTTATGCAGCAACGTAAGTGTTGGATTTTTCACGGAGAAGCCGGGTATAGGTTCATAGGTTTCCGGGCTGGAGATGGATAATTCATCAAACCCAAGACCTCCGGCTTTGGAATAACTGAGGTTTTGAAGCGATGACGTAACCTCCTTACCCAGCAGGGTTAATTTCACTCCGGCTGTTGCAGCGCTGATAGCCCCTCCGGTTAATCCAAAATCGGCAACTTCTACGGTAAGCTGGTCGTAAATACTGAGATCCAAGGCGCCTTTGGTAACCGAAAAAGAGCGCAGAGAGCGGTTATTAAGATCATATTGCAGCGATACATCGGCTTCTAATTTTTTCAGTTGTATCCCTCCGCCAGACCATTCGATGCCAAGTTGTCCGGACCCTCCGATCACCCAGCCAGCTGTATCTTTTTGAAGGGTCAGTGTGGGTTGCTGAATGCTAAAACCATCCACTGGTGCATAAGAGGATTCAGAGGCCAGGGAAGCTTCTGAAAAACTCAATCCGTCGGTTGCCGAATAGCGAACATGGTTCATACTACCCGAAATGGTTTTACCCAAAGCCTGAATAGTTAGTATGCCACTATCTGCACTAAATTGACCATCCCTGTATTGTATGCCCGAAGCTTTCATCTGCAGGGCATTGAACAGTGTTATATCAAGTTTGCCCTGTTCTATGACTGGGGAGAGAAACTTTTTACCAGAAAAATCATACCCGGCTTCAACTTGTCCGGATGCGGTAAGGCTGGTAACACCTTCCGGACTGGACGCATTCAAGGCAAGGCCCCCCCCTGCTTTTATGGAATAACTATCTCCCAACTGCGTAAGATCAATATATGGACCAGTAACAGAAAGCGCCTCCCCAAACTGAAGTTTACCGCTGTAGGATAGTCTGGCTGTTGCAAATTCGATTCCTCTGGAACTGATCAGCGGTTCTGTCACTTTACCAGTTGCCTTTCCTCCAGGCAGATCCACCGTTAGCTCAGCTTCCGAAGCCCGAATCACACCGTCTGATGCATCGGAAAGACGGATTCCTTTGAGATTAGCCGAAAAATATGGCGGAACGTCAACGGAAACATTCATACGGTCCAATACGCTGAGCATATGCGCAACCGACGCCCCTTTTTCAACATCTGCCGGAGCAGAGCTGGTGCCGTGTAGTTTCTGCCACTCCAGACAAAGTGTTTTGACCCGTTGGCCTCTTTGCAGGATTAGCAGCAATTGATTCATAGATGAAACACTGGAAGAAAATGTCTCCTGATAGGCAAGAAAAGCAGGTTCAATTTCCTGAAATGTACTTTTCTTACCAGTGATGGATTCCTGTAAGCGTGTACCGGCCGTTACCTTATCAGACATAGAGGCGATCTCCACCGGAGCAGTTTTCCCTGTATCCTGTAGTGCACCTATAATGCGGGTAATGGATTGTCGCTTCAGCTGGTCATTAGGATCTTTTGAATCAACATGGCGGGTAAGCCATTCGTTACCAAGTGAAATGATGCCCGACTTTAGTCGTTCCTTTGTAGCTGCATCAGCACCCGTATATTGATTAACCTGTTTTTGAAGTTTACTGAATGTAGACTCCGATCCGAAAAATCCTTTAATTTTTGCAGACGTGGTCACATATCCCTGGAGAAGAAACATTTCCTGTTCAAGAGATACGTTTAGACTGGGAGAAGTTTGGGGTGTTTGTACCCGCTGCACAGACTGTTCATCTGAAAGTCTGGCTAGCCGCTGAACAGCAGAACTGGAATCTGTGAGGGCATTCAACCGATTGATCTGCTTCGCAGATGCGTTTTGAGAATGCACTTCATCTCCACCGGTCAGGGAATAAGCTGATCCCTCCAGCGCTGCCTGTTGAACACTGGCTTTTCCTGCAGACTGCTGCACCTGATTATCTGCTTGCCTTTCATTACCCATAAAATGTTGGCAGGAAGCCGGCTATGAAGATAGATTTTATTTTATAAAGGATTCCAGCAATTTCAAAATCTTACATATGGAAAGCAACTGAGAAGTCCTGGTGATGGCCACGGGTTACAAATGCATCTGCTTCGCGATTTTTTTTGCAGACTCCATAAAAAAACCTCCTGCTTTTAACAGGAGGTTGGTGCCCCAGACGGGAATCGAACCCGTACTCGCTTTTTCGGCGAACGGGATTTTAAGTCCCGCGTGTCTACCAGTTCCACCACCGGGGCCGGTGAGGTTGCAAATATAAGATTAAGCCGGAAAAGAAAAAGGGATAATTTTAATAGATCGCATCCCACGACGCTTCCAGGCGGATCTTCCGCCTGGCACCTTTTTCCACCTGAACAGGATTCAGCATTCCGGCACCATCGGTAATGTTGGTGAACACAGAAAGAGAATCCCTTGCTATCAGAACAGAGTACATTCCAGGCTTAAGTCTGGCACGAAAAACCCCGTTTTTATCTGTCCGCACCACGGCTACAGGAGCTATTCCATCCTTTCGGTACAGTCCCTCCTTCCCCATTGAAGGAAGATCTTTTGCCTTTAAAGGCGGAAAGAAATATACGCTGGTCTGCCAACCTCCTGGCTCACTTGCCGGAAGATCCGGAGAAGGCATCTGGTTACCACTGATGCGGACTACCTTTCCGCTGATAACAGCCATTTTAGACGTACAGCTTACAGTTAGCACCAGGAGGCCAATCGGCAAACACCATAGATTGTTTAAAAAAAAAGATTGAACTCTGTTCATTTTTGAATGTTTTGAATGCGAAAAGCGACAATTAATTTATATTACAGGCTTCTAATCATCACCCATTCATGAAGTTACTAAAACTACTTTCTTTTGTCCTGTTTTTTATAGCAGGACAATCCATATCCGAGTTGCAGGCGCAGGTAAAACAGGCTCCTGTACAATATCAATTCGCTGAAATAGCCGCTATTCAGAAGCAAAAGGACCAGACCAATATGGAACTGACCCTTAAACTGGCAGCTCTGAAAAAATGGCCCTACACCTTGAAGGGAACGGACGGCAAAACGGCATTGCTCGCCGGTGTAGACGAATGGGGGTATCCAATCTACACGGAATCTGAATCAAACCTGGTTGCTGCTACTACCATTGGCACCAATCAGCTTTGGACCGGAGGTGGACTGGGCCTTAACTTAACCGGTTCCAATACATTACTGAGAGACAAAGTAGCCATTTGGGATGGTGGTGGTGTGAATGCCACCCATCAGGAGCTGACCGGAAGAATTGTTGCGAAAGATGCGCAATCCAGTGCGGACGGGCACGCCACCCATGTTGCCGGAACCATGATCGCTAAAGGCATTTCTTCCTTTGCCAAGGGAATGGCTTTTAATTTACCCAATCTGATCTCTTACACGTTCAGCGGGCATCTGGGTGAAATGGCTACTGAGGCGCCCAATCTACTGGTATCAAACCATTCATATGGTACGATAGCCGGCTGGAGATATAATGATGGCCAGTCCCGATGGGAATGGTACGGCCAATTCGGTACAACAGAAGATTTCAAATTCGGATATTACAACAGCGAAGCACAACTGTGGGATTCCCTCAGCTTTATTAGCCCCAATTACCTGATCGTAAAATCGGCTGGTAACAACCGGAATGAGGCAGGCCCTGCTGTAGGAGCTAACTACTGGAGATACAACGCACAAGGTTCGATGGCGGATGCGGGTACCCGGCCTGAAGGCATCAGCAGTCAGAACGGATTTGATCTGCTGCCCACGTATTCAAATGCCAAAAATATTCTGACGGTGGGCAACATTCTTCCTATCCCCAATGGGTACAATAAACCAGCGGATGTTACCCTCGCCGGCAGCAGCAGCGTCGGCCCCACAGATGATGGTCGGATCAAACCGGATGTCGTGGCCAACGGAACAAATGTAACTTCCACCTATACAGGGAGCAATACAGCCTATGCTACGCTGTCCGGAACATCCATGTCGGGCCCCACTGTAGCGGGCTCTTCTGTACTTCTTCAGGAACTATACATGCAGAAAAACGAAACGCCTGCCTGGTCTTCTACCATACGTGGTGCTGTTATTCATACCGCCAATAAAGCGGCCACTACACCTGGTCCGGATTACCGTCATGGCTGGGGTGTAGCGAACTTCGCAGGGGCAGCAGCAGTGATTGACAACAGGAATGGAGATGCTGTGCTACAACAGCGCACCCTGAACAATGCAGAAAAACATACCATTTCCGTTACAGCCAGCGGACGCGGTCCTTTAAAAGTCTCTATCTGCTGGACCGATCCTCCTGCAACGGTAAATACGTCCAACCCATTGAACGATCGTACCAAAAAACTGGTACACGATCTGGATGTTCGGGTAAAACGTGGTAACCGAACATTTCTTCCGTGGAAACTGGATTTTGGCTTCCCCACTCTACCGGCAACACGGGATGATAATGATGTTGACAACGTAGAAGTGATCGAACTGGATTCTACCCTGATTGGAGAAACCTACACCATCGAGGTCACCCATAAAGGCACCCTCACGCGCACGGGTACACAGGCCTACACCCTTATTGCTAGCGGTGTTGGAGGCAAAGCGTACGCTGCTTCTGCAGCCAGTTCAAATGCAGGAAGCCGGATCGACAGTGTTTCTATTGGTGGTATAACCAATCAGAATACTGCAGGCTGTAAAACCTATTCAGATTTCCGTACCCGCCAGGGACAGGCAGAAATTGGTCAGTCCCTGCCTTTCTATGTGAAAGTCAATAGCTGCGATGCCAGCAATGCCACCCGCTTTGCGAGAATTTTTATGGACTTCAATAACGACGGTGACTTCAACGATGCCGGTGAAACGGTTGCATCCAGCTTTGCGCTGACCAACGATGGTATTTTTGCCGGTTTCATTTCTGTGCCGAATACG
>CANHUD010000004.1 GCA_947463665.1 Sphingobacteriales bacterium | reverse complement strand
GGTTGGTAGCTACGGAATCTCCTTTGGGCGTCAGACGGAAACCGGTGGCTCCCGTGTTATTCCTATACAGTGCTGCTCCATCATTTGGATCTACACCATACCATTCGCGCAGCCAGTAGTCGTAAATAGAACGACCCACCATCAGCTTTTTGGTACCGGAGATGATCTCATTCTGTGGCAGCTTCGTGATCTTGTTGGTGAACGTTGTGGCATTCATACCCAGTGTAAGGGTTACATCCTTGGTACGAATCACATCACCACTGATCTGCAACTCCAGTCCGCGGTTGTACATGCTACCCACATTACGGAATGTGGAAGAGAAGCCACTTGACATTGGCAATGGTACGCTGAAGATCAGGTTATCCGATACACGGTTGAAATATTCTACCGAACCGTTTAACCGGTTGTCCAGCACGGTGAAATCCACCCCTACATCGAACTGCTTGTTCGATTCCCAGGTAAGGCCACCATTACCGAGAGACGTATTTTGTAATATACCCGGATTCAGGGCATTGTTCCTACCAATTGCATATAGTGTCTGGTAGGGATAATAGCCGATACCCGCATCGTTACCCGTAGTACCATATGAAGCCCTCACCTTCAGGAAATTGATCCAGTCGAGACCAGACATAAATCCTTCTTTGCTGACTACCCAAGCTCCACTGGCACTCCAGAATCGACCCCAGCGTACAGAATCCGCAAAACGGCTGTTGCCATCGGTTCTGCCACCCAGTGTCACAAAATACTTACCGCGATAATCGTACTTGAAATTCGCGAAATAACTTTCAATACGAATATTATCTACCTGAGACGAAAGGCCGGTAGTAGTAGTGAAGTTAGCCAGCTCATAGTTGCCTGTAGCAACCTGGTTCTGACGCTGACCACTCAGATAATCTTCTGTAAGTTTATAGTTCTCATGACCAAGAAGTCCTTCAAAGCTGTGATCCTTGATCTGCTTGTTGAAGTTCAGGATCTGATTGAAGGTAGTACCCACAATGGTCTGATAATCCTTGCTGGAACGTCCTGAAGGAGCGCCATCACCAATGATATTATTCTGATAGGTGAGGTCATACCGATTGGTATAATCCGTAGCAAAATTGGTGGTCAGCTTCAGCCAGTCGGTAAACTTGGCTTCCGCATACGCACGGCCATTGAACACGTTACGGGCAAACATTTCCTTGCTCAGCTCATTCTCCGCAATGGTATGACGTCCGCCATAGGCACCGGCAGGACGAACCAGACCGGGAATGGTTCCGTTACCGTAATCATACTGGCGATTACCTGAGGCATCCAGCACATACTCACCAGGTCGGTTAGGGTCGTAGGCATATACCGGGAAGATCGGACCCATACGTGCCGCAAAGAAGAATGGATTCACGATAGAGTTGCTTCCATCAGTAGAGGCGAAGTTACCACCACTCTTGGTGAAGTTCAGATTGGTTCCTACTTTGAACCATTTTGTCAACTGAGAGTTGAGGTTCACACGGGCATTGAAACGCTCGAAATCCGAACGCTTTATGTATCCGTTTTCTTTCAGATAACCTACCGAAACAAAATGATCGGTCTTATCAGAAGCTCCGCTGAAATTCATACTGTATTCGTTCCGGATACCATCGCGGGTAAGTGGAGAAAACCAGTCGAGATCCTCCTGACGGAAAATCATTTTAGCAGCGGGGTTCAGGGTGCCATCGGGAAGCATTACCTGGCCAGCCGGCAGATTGTAGGGATTGTAACCCAGAAGACTTACAATACCGGTTTGACCGGCAACCAGTCCTGAAGCGATATTGCTGGCCGTAGCCAGTGCAACCGGATTCGTAGCCCGATAGGCCAGCGAATTGCGCAGGGCTTCCCACATCAATGGCATGTATTCATCGGCATTTGCCCGATCATAATCCGGAATGGCACGTGAAGTGATACTGGTGTTCACTTTCACATTGACGTTTGAACGTCCTTTACGACCTTTTTTGGTAGTGATCATCACTACTCCGTTGGCCGCACGGGAACCGTACAGCGAAGTGGTAGCCGCATCTTTCAGAATCGAAATACTTTCCACATCATCCATGTTGATGTTGGAGATCGCAGCCGTGAAAGGTACCCCATCCACTACATAAAGCGGATCGTTGGAGGCACTGACCGAACCAAAACCACGTACACGGATCGCAGGAGCCGATCCGGGCTGTCCGTTCGCTGTAACCGCTGCCACACCCGGTGCAGCACCAATCAGAGCAGATGCCACGTTGGTAAGCGGGCGGTTCTGGATATCTTTGGCAGATATCTTGGCTGCACTACCGGTGAAGGTTTCGCGTTTGGAGCTACCATACGCAGTAACGATCACATTCTCAAGTGCTTTTGCCTCACTGACCAACGAAACGTTGAGGCTCGTCTGGTTGCCCAGAGCCATTTCCTTTGTTCCATAATCAACGGCTGAAAAAACCAGCACTTTGGCCGATGACGGCACGAGGATGCTGTATTCCCCTTTTTCGTTCGTAGTTCCTCCTTTCGCGCCATTCTTAACTGATACAGACACGTTTGCCAGTGGGCTACCGCTATCATCGGTAACCCTTCCGGAAATCTTTTTTTCCTGGGCAGTAGCAGACAGTACCAAAGAGAATAACGCCAGGAAGATGTTTGCAAACACCTTCATAAGCTGTTAATTTTTTGTGAAGCGAATGTAATTAAAAAATTAAGCTGAAAACCCCTTCCGTTCATTCCATGCTTAACTACCTAAACCTAAAAGCTATTAAAAAAGAAAGGAGAACCATTTACACGATTCTCCTTTACGGATATTCAAAGTCTATTCTTATTAATCTTCCCTTGAACCGGCAAAAATCATAATATAATGCAGCAGGGTAGCCAGCGAAGCCAGCGCAGACATAACATAGGTCATAGCCGCCCATTTCAGGGCATCTTTCGCCTTGGGATATTCCGACGCAGTGGTCATACTGCTTCCCTGAAGCCATGCCAGGGCTCTTCTGGAAGCATCAAATTCAACCGGAAGCGTAACCAGACTAAACAGTGTGGTAATAGCAAATAGAACGATTCCCACCAGCAAAACCGTGGAATTATTCCAGATGCTCAATACCAGGATTCCGGCCAGCAGTATCCACTGAACAAAATTGGAACTGATCTGAACAGCCGGAACCATTTTACTCCTGAACGTAAGCCAGCTGTAAGCAGTGGCATGCTGAACCGCATGTCCGCATTCATGTGCCGCCACAGCAGCTGCGGCCACACTGCGCCCTCTGTACACGTCCGGACTCAGATTCACCGTTTTATTCAGTGGATTGTAATGATCCGACAGGAATCCATCCACCGAAATCACCTGAACATCATAAATACCGCTCTCCCTCAGCATTTTCTCCGCCACTTCCTTTCCGGTTAGTCCGGA
This sequence comes from Sphingobacteriales bacterium, assembly GCA_947463665.1. Lineage (GTDB taxonomy): Bacteria > Bacteroidota > Bacteroidia > Chitinophagales > Chitinophagaceae > Pollutibacter. The sequence goes on along the minus strand of CANHUD010000004.1, from coordinate 22,306 downwards.
CTGCAGACCCACCTCAGAATACTTGGTGAACTTCTTCCGTAAAATATACGAAACCAGCATCCCAAGAGCCATGAACAAAAAACCAATATACAGCATAGATCTTTCTTTTTCAGTATCTGCAATCTACTACAAAAATGCCTCCAAACCAGCCGCTTTTCAAAAATTAGCGTCTTTTTGACAGTTTAACCGAAAGGAACGAAAAAAGGTCAAAACAGGGTTGCCAACTTGTCGCAATTGATGAAGATCAAAAAACATATATAATTGATTTTCAGTATTTTAAATATGCCATAACCCCTATTCTGACCCGATTTACAGGAGGTGCGATCCCAAAAAATTATTTTGTTTTCTAAGATCAATTTGTAACTTAGTGCAAGAATTTAATGGGTTAGTAAGTATCAAGGGCTGGCTTTTGCCGGCCCTTCTTTTTTCAGTGCTTTTTCACATCCTCCGGCTGCTCTTTTTCTCCTGTACGAATGTTCTTTTCACCAGACCGGGTTCTCTCGGTCCTCCTTACCTTTACCTGATGAGTAAAATCAAATCGGCGTTCTTCTGCAAAAACTGTGGGTACGAGTCGGCAAAATGGGCAGGCAAATGCCCGGGCTGCCAGCAATGGAATACGTTTGTGGAAGAAATCATTCAGAAAGACAACCGGCAGAATAAGACCTGGAAGGAACCGGAGGAAAAAGGAAAGAGTAAAATCGTATCAATTGACGACATACAGAGTTCAGAAGAAACACGCATTGTAACGGCCGATCCGGAACTGAACAGGGTATTGGGAGGTGGTATTGTACCCGGATCTATTGTGCTGGTTTCCGGCGAACCGGGAATAGGTAAATCCACCCTGTTTCTCCAAAATGCACTCCAACTGAAAAATCTGGTCACATTATATGTAAGTGGTGAAGAAAGCGAACAACAGATCAAAATGCGGGCAGACCGCCTCTCCATTCAGCATCCTCAATTCTATCTTCTAACGGAAACCTCTACACAGGTGATTTTTCAGGAGATCAAAAAGCTCAGGCCACAGCTGGTAGTTATTGACTCCATTCAGACCATCCACTCCTCCTTTATAGATTCCGCCGCCGGCAGTATCTCTCAGGTGAGGGAATGTGCAGGAGAACTACAGCGGTTTGCCAAGGAAACCCAGACACCCGTGTTTCTGATCGGCCATGTGACCAAAGATGGTACCATTGCCGGCCCCAAACTACTGGAGCATATGGTGGATACCGTCCTTCAGTTTGAAGGAGACCAGCATTATGCATACCGCATCCTCCGGACAACCAAAAACCGTTTCGGCTCCACCTCAGAACTGGGTATCTACGAAATGCTCTCTTCCGGCATGCGCCCCGTTGCCAATCCTTCTGAAATCCTGCTTTCTCAAAAAGAAGACCAGCTGAGTGGCATCGCCATCGCTGCCACTATGGAAGGGCTCCGTCCTTTATTAGTGGAAGTTCAGGCACTCGTCACGCCCTCCGTTTATGGTACGCCACAACGTACAGTGAGTGGTTTCGACACCCGACGGCTCCAGCTGCTGCTGGCAGTACTCGAAAAACGGGGAGGCTTCCAGTTTGGCATGAAAGATGTCTTTATTAATATAACAGGTGGCCTCAGAATCGAAGATCCGGCACTGGATCTGGCCATTACCTGCTCCCTGCTGAGCTCCTTTGAAGATGTACCCCTCCCCTCCACCATAGCCTTTGCAGGTGAAGTGGGGCTGAGCGGAGAGATCCGTCCGGTAAACAGAGTGGAACAACGCATCGCTGAAGCGGAAAAGCTCGGATTTGAAAAGATCGTGATCAGCCGGCACAGCCGGAGACAACCTTCCACTTCATCTGCCATCGAAGTGATCACTGCCGGCCGGATCGATGAAGTCTATAAAAAAATCTTCCCATGATGACGCTGGTCCGGGAAGCATCGGAAGGCCTTACCCATCTTTTCTTTCCTCATGCCTGCCGCAGTTGCGGCTTTCCTCTGGGTAACCGAAAAACATTTCTTTGTTTTACCTGTAAAGCTTCGCTCCCCTGCACAGGATTTGAAGCCTATCCGGGAAATCCGGTGGAAAAAATCTTTTACGGAAGAATTCCGGTAGCCGCCGCATCCGCCTACCTTTTTTTCAACGCAGGATCAGCCACCCAGCAACTCATCCACCAGATCAAATACAAAGATGATCCCGAACTGGCAAAGAACCTGGGCCGGCTCATGGGCAAAGCACTCGCTTCAAACAACCGTTTTACACAACTCGATGCGATCGTCCCTCTCCCGCTGTTCCGAAACCGGGAACGTCAACGAGGTTACAACCAGGCAGGAAAACTGGCAGAAGGTATAGCCGAAATGCTGCAAATACCGGCGAAAGCGGACCTGGTGAAGCGGATACGCGCAACCGAAACGCAGACCCATAAAAACAGAACCGAACGCTGGCAAAATGTGGAAGGACTTTTTAAAATCAGTCCCCATGCGATCGTCCGCCATCAACACCTGCTGCTGGTAGATGATGTCATCACTACCGGCGCCACACTGGAAGCCTGCGCCACTGCACTGCTGGATGAAGGCGCAACAGTATCTGTGGCCACCCTCGCTTTTGCCATGAAATGAACAATCCGCGTTGTATTTTTACCTCATCAAATGAAACAACTACTTTTCACCATAACCACAGTACTGACGGTATACTTCTTCAACAGCTGTGAACCGCTGGCTCCTGTAGACGAAGCCTATGTGCTGGAATTCTCCACCGATACGTTGCGCTTTGATACCGTATTTACCTCCGCAGGTTCCGTTACCCAAACGCTGAAACTCTTCAACAGAAGCCCCAGAACAGTGCGACTGACATCCATCGCACTGGGCGGCGGTGCAACTTCCTCTTTCCGGCTCAATACCAATGGCACACCAGGCTCCTCCACCGGCCCCATTGATATACCCGGAAAGGATAGTATATATTTATTTGTGTCGGTCAACATCAACCCAACCAGCTCCGCCTCTCCGTTTCTGATAGCCGACAGCATCCGTGTTCAACACGGTCAAATTACCCGCTATGCCCAGTTGCGGGCATACGGACAAAACGCTGTCTACCTGCGCGGCCAAAGAATTCGGACCAATACTACCTGGACTTCCGCACTTCCCTATGTAATTGAAAATGGTCTGCTCGTAGAAGAAAACGCCACCCTGACCCTGCAGCCCGGAACGCGTGTTTATGTAAACGCTGCATCACCACTTTTTATCGATGGCACGCTGATCGCAGAAGGCACCAAAACGGATAGTATAACCTTTCAGGGTGACCGGCTCGACAAAGACTACCGTGCGCTGCCCGGCAGCTGGCCAGGTATCTATTTCCGCAATGCCAGTTCGAATAACCGGCTGCGTTTCGTTTACCTTCGCCATGCGTATCAGGGCATCGTTGCAGGAAAAAATTCCGGTAATGCTCCCAAACTTACCATTGATCAATGTGTGATCGAAAACTGCTTCGAGACGGGGATTGCGGCCACCGGCAGTTCCATTCGTATGAACAACACCCTGGTCAGCAATTGTGGTATAAACATCCTTTTCACCGCAGGTGGTCAATATGAACTTAACCACTGCACCATCGCCAGCTTCTCCTCTCTCTACCTTCCGCACAAAAAACCGGTTCTGTATCTGGCCAACTGGGATAGTACCACACAACTGAACAGCTATCCACTTCAGGCACTCATTCGCAACACCATTTGCTGGGGAGATGAAGGTGCCGTTGACGATGAAATCGTTTTGTCGCGCCGAGGTTCCGCTTCCTGGTCTACTGCGATCACTCATTCGCTTTACCGGGCGAAAAATACCCTCACAAATGCAACACTCACCCTTAATCTGTTGAACCAGCCGCCCCTGTTTGACTCCATCGATACAAGGATTCCCATATACGATTTCCGGATAACTAAAGGGCGCTCACCCGCTATCAACAAAGGTACCCCAAGCGGACTGACACTGGACCTCGATAACCGGCCAAGAGACGGACAACCCGATATCGGCTGTTTTGAAAAACAGTAATCCCCTATTTTTGTCTGCAACTAAATCCGCCCCATTCTTGTTACCTTAAAAACGATTCATCATGACTCAACTTATGACACTTTTACTCGCTGCATGGCTGTTCCCGGCAGGTCCCATCTACCAATTCAACGTTTCAGCCATAGATGGCGCCAAACTGGACCTATCGAAATACAAAGGCAAACACATTCTGATTGTTAATACCGCTTCCAGATGCGGCTATACGAAACAGTATGCAGACCTTCAGAAATTGTATGATAAATACAAGGATAAACTGGTGGTGATCGGCTTTCCGGCCAATAATTTCGGCGGACAGGAACCTGGCTCCAACGCAGAGATCCAGGATTTTTGCAAAGCAAACTATGGTGTAACTTTCCCCATGGCAGAAAAAGTATCTGTCAAAGGATCCGATATGCACCCGCTGTTTCAATGGCTGACACAGAAAAGCCAGAATGGGGTTATGGACGCCGATATCCGCTGGAATTTCACCAAATTTCTCGTAGATGCCAAAGGAAACCTGGTAGCCGTTTATCCGAGCAGTGTGAACCCAATGAGTGAAGACATCACCAAACACCTGAACTAAGTTGCGATTTTCAGAACTCATCGGCCAAAAGGCCGCCGCTCATAATTTAACGGGCATGGTAAAGGGCAACAGGCTTAGCCATGCCCTCCTTTTTCTAGCAAAGGAAGGTACCGGAGGACTTCCAATAGCCCTCGCTTTTTCTCAGTACCTGGTTTGCGAAAAGGTAAACCCGGCAGAGAACGGCACATCTCTCTTTGGTGAAGTCGAACCGGTTGTGATCCCGGATGATGCCTGCGGACAATGCCCTTCCTGCCTCAAAGCGGCCGGGCTACTCCATCCCGATATTCATTACTCCTATCCGGTGGTGCCCAAAAAAAGCGGGGATAAGCCGGTAAGTTCCGACTACATAACAGAATGGCGTGAGTTTGTGAAAAAAGAACCTTATGCAGGGGTTTTCGACTGGTTACAACGAATTGGTGCAGAGAACCGGCAGGGAAATATCACAGCAGCTGAATGCAAGGAGATCGGAAGGAAACTAAGCCTTAAAAGTTTCGAAAGCCGGTATAAAATCCTGGTCATGTGGATGCCGGAATACCTGGGCAATGAAGGAAACAAACTGCTGAAACTCATTGAAGAACCTCCTGCAGACACGGTTTTTCTGCTGGTAGCACAGGAAGAGGCTAAAATCCTTCCTACCATTCTCTCGCGTACACAACTGGTCAAGATTCCGCAACTGGAAAACAAAGAGATTGCAGACGCCCTGCTCAAAGCTGGAACCCCGGCCGAAACTGCCCAGAAAGTCGCCTCCATGTCGGATGGAAATTATCATGAAGCCCTTCAGCTGGTCCAACATGCGGATAACGATTGGGAAGAGATGATCCGATCCTGGCTCAATGCGACACTTAAATCCGGTCCGGCCGAACAGGTGAAATGGAGCAACGATGCAGCTGCCTTGGGCAGGGAAAAACAAAAACAACTGCTTCGGTATTTCAATCACCTGCTGGAAGTATCGATCCGACTGCCCATTTTAGGGAAAGATCAGCTTCACGTAGCCGAAAACGAGATCGATTTTGCCCTTCGGCTGAACAAACTGACCAGTCTTGAACAACAGCAGGCCATCATTGAAGAACTGGATAAAGCTGTTTATTACATCGAACGGAACGCCAATCCGAAGATCCTTTTCCAGGCACTGACCATACGGCTCTACCACATCATCCGGAACAAAGCCATCGCCGAGATCTGCTAATTGTCCGGTTTTTTATCGTAATTTCGAAAATTCGCCCTATCCTGGGCTCATCATATATCAATATATACAATTATGGGCTGTAGCTCATGTGGAACAAATAAAAACGGAACACCGTCGGGTTGCAAAAGCAACGGCGGTTGCAGCAGCGGAGGATGTAACAGACTGAATGTGCACGACTGGTTAGCCAATCTGCCATTTCACGATCCCGAAAGCTCTTGTAAAGTCATCGAGGTTTCCTTTAATAATGGAAGCAGAAAAGAATTCTACCGGAATGGTACATTACAGACCTTCATTAAACATGAGCTGGTCACTGTAGAAGGCGTCAGCGGTTTTGATGTGGGCGAAGTAAGTGCCACAGGAGAAATCGTTCGCCTCCAGATGAAGAAACGACATGTAGATGAATTCTCTCCCGAAATGAAGAAAATTCTTCGAAGGGCCGGAGACATGGACATCCAGAAATGGAAAGAAAGCAAATCCAGGGAAAAAGATGCCCTTACCCGCTCCCGGGCAATTGCCCGACAGTTCAACCTGCAGATGAAGATCTGCGAAGTAGAAATCCAGGCCGATGGTCGTAAGGCAACTTTCTTCTACACGGCAGATGACCGGGTGGATTTCCGCGAACTGATCAAAATTTACGCCGGAGAGTTCAAGGTAAAAGTAGAGATGAAGCAAATCGGAGCCCGGCAGGAATCGGCTAAAGTGGGTGGCATCGGTTCCTGCGGAAGAGAACTTTGCTGCTCAACCTGGCTATCCGACTTCAAAAGCGTTACAACTACTATCGCACGTTACCAGAACCTCAGCATCAACCAGACCAAACTCAGCGGCCAGTGCGGCCGTCTCAAATGCTGTCTGAATTATGAACTGGACACCTATCTGGACGCTCTTCAGCATTTCCCGGATCATGCAGATATTCTCTACACAGAAAAAGGGAATGCCGTACTTATAAAGAAAGACATCTTCCGAAATTTGATGTGGTATGTTCTGCCCGACAGCAACGTACACTATCCTTTGTCGATTGAAACGGTCAAAAAGATTAAAGCTCTGAACAGCAAAGGGGTAAAAGTAGAAGAACTGGAAACAACAGAACCGGTTACCACCGCTAAAAAAGAAGTGGAACCTCAGTTTGTAGATGTAGTGGGCCAGCTCAGCCTGCGCAGCCTGGAACGAAACAGCCAGAAGCGCAAACAAAAAGCGCGTGAACAGCAACAGCGGGATCGCGATACCAGACAGGGAGGGCAGCCTCCTGTTTCAAAACCCGGAGGACGTCCCGATAACCGGCAGCAACAACAGCGGCCGCCCAGACCCGCAGATCAGAAAGGCGCCCGGCCAGCAGCTCCTGAACAGCGGAGTCAGCAACCACGTCCCGGCCAGCAACCGAATCTGCAGGGCAACCGACCGAATCAGCCGCAGAGGCCCAGAACTCAGGCACCTACAGGTACTCGACCACCGGATCAAAAACCCAGGGTAGAAAAAAGAGGGAATGACCCTAAACCTGAATAAATAAAAGGCTGGCAGGAACTTAATCCTCCCAGCCTTTTTTCATAGACTGATATACAGCCTCATGCATCCTCGGCCGGACATTAAGGTTCAGGAAAAGATTACTGCCGGAAGGATGCACCCGGTTGGATAGTACAATAAAGATGAGATTGTGCGCAGGATCCGCCCAGGCACCGATTCCGGTGAATCCGGTATGGCCAAACGTCTGCGGGGAAACACTGGCCGCAGGATACGGAACCGAACGGGTAGCATTGTCTTTCATAGGCTTATCAAACCCAAGTGCCCGGTGACTGATATCGCTGCCATAGGCCGTAAATCGGGCGATGGTTGTATCTGAAAGATAGCGCTTCCCATTGATCACACCATTATTCAGTAACATCTGCATAAGAACAGCCAGATCATAGGCATTGCTGAATAGACCCGCATGGCCGGCAATCCCACCAAACATGGCAGCTCCCGGATCATGCACATCGCCCCGTATCAGCTGACGTCTGAACAGCTTTTCCTGTTCCGTAGGCACAATCTGCGCTAATGGAAAACGATCCCTTGGCCTAAACCCGGAGGTTAGTAATCCCATCGGATCGTAAAAATGTTTTTTTACAAATGCATGAAGGCTCTCTCCACTTATCGCCTCAACAATCAAACCAAGAAAGATAAAATCATTATCGCTGTAGATCATCTTTGCCGGAACTGTCAGCGAACTGCTGGCAATTCTGCGAAAAATGGTATCCCGCCAGTCGCTCCGCATATACATACTGTCTGCTACCCGATATGTATAAGCCGGAGAAGATACTTTGTTGTAAATTCCTGCTATCGGAACACCTGTAGCGGTATCGATGGTTTCCCTGTAAAAAGGGATGAACGATTTCAGTCCTGCCTGGTGCAGCAAAATATTCCGAACCGTAATATGCTCTTTGTCAGTTCCCCTCAACCATGGAATATACCTGCCGATCTCATCCTCCAGCTTCACCTTTCCGTCATCATACAATTTCATAATTGATAACGTAGTAGCACAGATCTTGGTTACCGAAGCCATATCATATATACTCTCCGGCGTTACCCGTTCCAGACTGTCATACGTGTAGTGTCCAAAGGATTTATGATAGACGATCTTACCATCCTTAGCCACTAATACCACCATTCCGGGTGTCGATTGCTTTCGGATGGCCTCATCTGCCACACTGTCGATCACCTTCAGCTTTTCCATATCCATTCCGGGTAGTCTATCCACTTTAGATAGTACGGGAGTGATCAGGCCGGAACCCGCAGGAAATTCGGATGAAACCGTAACCGGAAGTACTCCTTTGCACAGCCGAAGTCCGTTTAGCATATCGGCTGCTGTTTCCTGCACAATGGCATCGTCTTCATAACCAACAACGATATTATCCGCCTGTTGGAAATACTGTACAGCATAGGGATTGCCAAATAGCATCACCGTATGATGCACTTTTCCCTTCAACCCTTCTACCAGCCGGATGGCCATATCGTTCAGTCCGAATTTACCAGCCGGATACCGACGCAGCTGGTGAACCCCTACCACTACTACATCATACCTCAACTGCAGGAGTGGCAGCAGCGAAAGCAGTCGGAGTGAATCTGCCTTATGATCCAGATGAAACACATCCGCATTGTAATCGCCCCGCATCCTTCTGGCCATTAGATTATCTTTACTAACCCCAATAGCTACATATGCCACACGCTGATTTCTTCCGGGCGTAACAGGGAAAGCAGCTTTATCATTGTTCCGCAACAGGGTGATGGCCTCCTGGGCAATTTGTTGGCGCAACCCGTCCGTTTCCCTGTTCAGCTCCTCCACGATGTTTTCAACAGATGCAGGTTTCCAGTTGGCCAGTCCCTGATCGTATTTAACCTCCAGCAGCTTTTTTACGCGCTCGTCGACCTCTTTCCAGCTCAGCTTTCGTTTACGGATAGCCTTTTTAATCGCTTCGATGGAAGCAGGAATATCTTCCGGAAGGCAAAGCAAATCATTGCCCGCTACCAGCGCTTCGCGGGAGATCATCCCACCAGGGAAAAATTTGGTGACCCCTTTCATTTCCAACGCATCGGTGATGACCAGTCCCTTGAATCCAAGTTCTTTTTTTAGCAAACCGGCCACATTGGCTTTTGAAAGAGAGGAGGCCCGGTTGGCCGTGGCATCTATGGCCGGAATGTAGAGATGTCCAACCATTACAGCATCCACACCTGCCTGAATTATTTTGTGGAAAGGATACAGTTCAAGAGAGTCAAGTTGCTGGCGCGATTTAAGGATCTGAGGCAGATCATGATGAGAATCCACGCTCACATCGCCATGACCGGGAAAATGCTTTGCACAGGTGAGCAGGCCCTCTGCCTGCATCCCTTTCATATACTGAATGGCATACGCAGCTACTTTTTCTTTATCCTCCCCAAATGAGCGATCATTGATCACAGGGTTGGCGGGGTTGTTGTTGACATCCACCACCGGCGCATAGTTCATATGAATACCTGCCCGTTTGTGCTGCTTCCCTACCCAACGGCCATAGGCATACAGGAGCGAAGGCTCCCTGAGTGCCCCCAGCATCATTTGTCGGGGCAACGGCCGTACACTGTCCATCCGCATACCCAGACCGGTTTCTGCATCAATGGCCACCAGCAGCGGCAAGGCAGAAGCAGTCTGCAAACGGTTCACCGCCTGCACCTGAGCCGCAGGCCCGCCCTGAAACAGGCAGAGACCACCCACTTTATATAAGCGGACGGATTCTTCCACTTTATCGGTAAAAAAAATCGCCTTGCCAGTCTTACTGTCCATGCTCGAAAGCCGGACCACGATCAACTGGCTGATCTTTTCCTCTTTACTTAATGTGGAGAACACGCTATCCACCCAGGCCTTTTTACCAAGATTAGAGGTTTTCTGGGCCTGTACCAGTGCGGGGGTCAGAACAGTCAGGAAAATGGTTATGAACTTAGTCATCCGATTAAATTGTCGTAATTTTAGAGCTTTTAAAATTAAGCGTTTTGAGCGACATCATACAGTTGCTGCCCGATAATATAGCCAACCAGATCGCTGCGGGAGAAGTGATCCAGCGGCCAGCCAGTGCGGTAAAGGAACTGTTGGAAAATGCCGTGGATGCCGGGGCAACCGAAATCCGGCTGATCATTCAGGAAGCTGGAAAGGCACTGGTACAGGTGGTGGATAACGGCAAGGGCATGAGTGAGATGGATGCGCGTATGTGTTTTGAACGGCATGCCACATCCAAGATACGGCGCATTGAAGATCTGTTCCACATACGTACTATGGGGTTCCGCGGTGAAGCACTCGCCTCCATCGCAGCCGTTGCACAAGTGGAACTGCGAACCAAACGCAAAGAAGATCCGCTGGGAACGTACATAGAAATAGATAATAGTGTGGTCAGGGTTCAGGAAGCCTGCTCCGCCAACAATGGCACGAGCATCGCCATGAAGAATCTATTCTTCAACGTTCCGGCCCGTCGGAATTTCCTGAAAAGCAATGCAGCAGAAATGCGGCAGATCGTGGATGAATTCATCCGGGTGGCGCTGTCTTTCCCTGAACTTTTCTTCTCCCTCACAGCCAACGGACAACAGGTATTTCATCTGGAACCCGGAACGCTTAAGCAACGGATCGTACAACTGCTGGGTAACCAGTACAATGCCAAACTGGTGAATGTCAGTGAAAAAACCGACTACCTCAATATCCGGGGTTTTGCAGGGAAAGCAGATGCGGCCAAAAAAACCAGAGGCGATCAGTATTTCTTCGTCAACAACCGTTTCATACGAAGCGCATACCTCAACCATGCCGTAATGAGTGCGTATCAGGATCTCATCCCCTCAGATGCCTATCCTCCTTATGTGCTGTTCATCGACATCGACCCTGAACATCTGGATGTGAACGTACATCCCACCAAACAGGAAATCAAATTCGATGATGAAAAAATCGTCTACGCATTCATTCAGGCTGCCGTAAAACATGCACTGGCACAATACAGCATAACACCTACCCTGGATTTTCAGCTGGATCCGGGCGTACAGCAGCTGGAAGCCATCACCCAGCCGTTTACAGAACAAAAAAAGGAATCGGCGGCAGCTTCGGATCTGTTCAAAACGTTTACCGACAAGCACCAGGCGCATGTGATCGAAAAACAAAAAGAACGGGCAGAACTGAAACACTGGCAGGATTTCTACACCGTGCCTTCAAAAGCCAATGCCGATAATGGTTTCAAAAGCCTGCTGCAACAGGCAGAAACACCTGCCGCCTCACCCACTTCCCGGATGGAAATTCCGGAAAATGCTCCCCTCCTGCAGGTGAATGCAACCTTTATTCTCGCACCTACCAACCGGGGATTCATGGTTATCCACCAGCAACTTGCCCATGAACGTATCCTTTATGAACGATTCGCCCAGGCAGCAGTAGGACAACCGATTCCCACACAAACCAGCCTCTTCCCCACCACTCTTGAACTGGCTCCGGCGGATGCCGTGCTGCTGGAAGAACTGCTCCCTGATCTGAGCAGACTGGGCTACTTACTGGAATCCTTCGGGGCCCATACCTATGTTATCCAGGGTACACCCGGGGATGTAGAGTACGGACAGGAAAAACAAACAATCGAAAACCTCATCGAACAATACAAACATTTCACCAGCGATGTAAAATTCTCCAAAAGAGAAAAACTGGTTCGAACCCTTACCCGTCAGCGGGCCATCCGAAAAGGCAGCTTACTAACCGAAAAAGAGATGCGCCATCTGCTATCCGATCTGTTTAGCTGCACTATGCCCAATACCACGGTAGACGGAGAACCCACCTTTATCGAGTTCAAGAACGACTATCTCGAAAAAATGTTCCGTCAGTAACGTTCGATCAGCTCCTTAAGAAAGCTGCCCATCCGCGCACGCAGCACAGCCGTTGGCTGCTGGTGGTTATTGATCAGAATGGAAAAAATGAGTGTGCGATTTTTTTTCGTGATCACATAACCACTCAGTGCGATCACGCCGGATAGCGTGCCGGTCTTAGCATATAGCCGACCCTGTTCCCCTACGTAAGATCGAAGCGTGCCTTTACCTCCGGTAGGAAAGATGGTAGCAATCCGCTCCCAGGGGAACTCATTTTTCATCCGATCCAGCACCCATACAAAGTCTCTGGGGGTAAACAGATTGTAGCGACTCAGCCCGCTTCCATCCACCCAGCGCGGTTTATCGGGAATATCCTGAAGGAGATTTTTAGAAACCGCCTGAACACCCGAAGACATATTAAGCTGACCGGTTAGTGCGGAACCTGCCATGAGAAGGGTTTGTTCAGCAAAGAAATTATCACTCCGCCACATCATCGGCTGCAGCATGGAATCTACCGGCCTGCTGTATATATCCTTTGAGGTTAGTAACAATGATTTTTTGAGCGGAGTTTCTAAGATCCGGATCTCTTTGTGGAGTGAATCGCGCAACAACGCAAGTGCCGTTTCAACACCATTGGTTACAAATGGCACATCTGTTTCCGCCCGTTTTTCATCGCCTTCTATAATGGTAAATGCATTCTGGTCGCGTGCGCGGTCTACCCGGAACGATCGTTCAGGCTTTCCGAAATTCACCGGCCCGTCCAGTTCGGGATCAGAATAGATAAATGTATCTACGGTATCCGCAGGGGTAGTCGGCTGTTCTTTTTTTCCTTTTACCTGATACCATCTGACCACGTTGCCGTACACGGGAAGCGGACTTCTTTCCGCCATGTAATAGGCACTGTAATCGTCCCAGCTCCAGCCATATCCTAATGCAGGTGTTGACCAGGCCGACGCATCGATGTACAGCGGCTTTGCCGCCCGACGAATAAAATCAGCCACCGGTTGTGGAAGATAATCCCGGTGAAGAAGCGTAGGATCGCCGGTAGGTATAAGCACGATGGCCGTATCCAGTTCCACATAACGGATTCCCGGCAACTGATCGCCCAGTAATTTCATAGCAGCATAGGTGCTGAAGATCTTGGTATTACTGGCCGGCACAAAATATTTTTCTGCCTGTAACCGATAGAGATAGCGTTTCTTCTGCGGATCATACACCGCAATGCCTGTATGCGCCTGCGACAGCGAGGAGTCTCCTGCCAGATGTTTTGTTGCAATAGAAGCCATGCGGGCCGTCTGGCAGGACATAAGCAGAAGAATGCCTGCGATTCCGGAAAAAATAATTCGTTTCTGCATACTTTATTCTCTTTCGAGCGCACGCATCCAGCGCTCTGGTAATTCATTGTTACAGGCCATCAGATAATCTTTGTACGAACAGGATATATACTTCCCGGAGGGTAACTGAGCCCACCATCTTCCAGTGCGGCGGCTCTGCAAAAAAACCGTATCTACTTCTGCCATCCGGTTGTGATACTCCACAAACTGATCACGATCCTCCAGACTGCATTCCTGTTTTCCTTTAAACCGCCCATCCACAAAATACCAGAGCATATGCGCGATCTGCTTTGCTGTCAGTTGCTGCACATCCAGCTCCGCCCGATAACCATAAATACCCAGTGTATTGAGCACTCCACTCATCCCCGCATACCGGGTAAGTGTACACATCTCCTCTCCGGTTAGTCCATTAGGCGACAACCGATTGGCCGGCGCTGCGGCATGGGAAAGTGCCGCCACATCAATGCTTAGCAAATGGGAATCCCTAAGCAGGGGTTCGATCTCATCCGAACGCTCACGAACATGCCCCAGCCGGTAGCAATCAAACCGAAGCTTATCCAGTGTTTCCAGCATTTCCGGATGCACCAGATAACTCTGAAAAGCGAGATGGTTGTACTGCTTTATGAAATTGGGTTCAGCCGTCAGCATTTCCATCAGAAAATTCTCACTGCGCAACGGGCTTTCCAGACTCAGATCTATGAGCGCATCGATGCAAACGGCTTCAATTACCCGCCTGCTCTTTCGATAGGCTTCATACTGCGCAAGGGTGAGATCATGAGAACCGCCCAGAATGATCACCGTTTTTCCCATCGATAACAACTCTGCGATCACCGTTGAAAGTGCTGCGTATGTATCCGCCGGTGATGCTCCTCTGCGGATATTGCCAAGATCTGCTATCTGTATTTCATTGTGCCAGAAATACAGACTGTAAAACTGGTGGCGGATGGCATCGGGAGCCGCGTGGCCTTCCGATTGAAGATAAGCCCCGCGCTGTTCGCCACAGCCCAGCAGAACCAGTTCAGCCTGTTCCAGTTCCGGAAGTTCTCCGGTATTCATCGATACATACACACCGATCTGCTTGTCGCGATACCCTTCATCACCCGATAAAGCATACGGATCCAGCGGTTCCAGGAAATCGGATAGCCATGCATAATCACTCATGTCGTGGTTTTGGACAAAACTAAGGCTTTTGAAGATGATGCTCCAACGGATGAATATCCACAATTAAGGGTTATTTTCGCAGTATGATGGACCAGTTACAACAGCAGATCGATGCCTATCAGAATGAGATTGCCGCCGCAACAGCTTCTACACCGGAAGAGGTGGAACAATTCCGTTCCCGTTTTCTGGGAACCAAAGGCATCGTGAAAACCCTCATGGGGGAAATGAAACAAATTCCTGTTGATCAGAAAAAAGCATTCGGACAGATCATGAATGCGTTTAAAATCCTGGCAGAAGAAAAATGGGAAGCCCTGCGCACCTCCGTTGCCGCATCCGTTTCAGCCAGTGGCCCCTCCATTGATCTGTCGCTCCCCGGCGATCCCCCACCCATAGGCAGTCGCCATCCGGTGATCCTGATGCGCAACCGCATCCTTTCCATCTTCCAGCGCCTCGGCTTTGCCGTGGCGGAAGGTCCGGAGATCGAGGATGATTTCCATAATTTCACCGCACTGAATCTTGCCGAAAATCATCCGGCCCGGGATATGCAGGATACCTTTTATCTATCGCAGAACCCCGACTGGCTGCTGCGTACGCATACCAGCAATATCCAGATCCGGGAAATGGAAAAAGGCAATCTGCCAATCCGGATCGTTTGTCCGGGCCGCGTATACCGCAATGAAACGATCAGCGCCCGTTCTCACTGTTTCTTTCATCAGGTAGAAGGTTTGTACATCGATGAGAACGTTTCCTTCGCCGATCTGAAACAAACGCTCTACTTCTTTGTGCAGGAGATGTTCGGAAAAGATGTACGCGTCCGTTTCCGACCCAGTTATTTTCCTTTCACGGAACCCAGCGCGGAAATGGATATCAGCTGCATGCTTTGCCAGGGAAGCGGTTGCTCCGTTTGCAAACGAAGCGGCTGGCTGGAAATCCTGGGCTGCGGCATGGTGCATCCGAATGTGCTGGAAAACTGCGGTATCGACAGTTCAAAATATACCGGTTTCGCGTTTGGCATGGGCGTAGAACGTCCGGCTCTGCTGAAATACGGCATCAACGATATCCGGCTGTTCAGTGAGAACGATGTTCGTTTCCTGCAACAATTCACTCCGGCCACCTGATCAAACACAATCCATATGGCATTCGTAACCGGCGGCTCCGGCCTGCTGGGCGGCTATCTGCTCCGCCAGCTCCTTCAGAACGGTGAAAAGGTCAAAGCCCTTTATAGAAACCGTTATCCGGTTCTACTAACCGAAGAGGAGAGTAGCCGGATCGAATGGATCAAAGGCGATCTGTTCGATACCTCCCTGCTGCGCGATGTGTTGCAGGGAGAACAGGATGTATACCACTGCGCAGGCCTGGTCAGCTTCAATCCCGCCCGTAAAAAAGATCTGATCCACATCAATGCCGAAGGTACCGCCACGCTGGTCAACGCCTGCCTGGATAGCGGCATCCGTAAACTGGTGCATGTCAGCTCGGTTTCCGCACTGGGTCGTAAACGCGATGGCATGACCGTAACGGAATCTTCCTCCTGGAGTGAAGAAAACAATCTCTCCCACTACGGCAAAAGCAAATACCTCGCTGAACTGGAAGTCTGGAGAGGCATTGCTGAAGGACTAAACGCAGCAATCGTTAACCCGGTTATCATACTGGGAGTGGGCGACTGGAACGACAGCTCCGCAGCTACATTCAAAAATGCCTACAACGAATTCCCCTGGTACACAGAAGGCATCAGTGGCTTTGTAGATGCCAGTGATGTGGCATCGGTGATGATACAACTCATGCGATCGGAAATCAGCGGCGAACGCTTTGTGCTGTCATCCGAAAATCTGGGCTTCCGCAACGTATTCAACCTGATGGCAGCGGCATTCGGAAAACGACCGCCCAGCCGGAAAGTGACGCCCTGGATGGCAGCCCTCGTATGGCGACTGGAAAAGATCAAAAGCGCCCTTAAAAACGAAGAACCCCTGCTGACCAAAGAAACCGCTGAAACAGCCCAGATGAAGGTCTATTTCGATGGCAGCAAAATCCAGCGGTTCCTTCCGGATTTTACCTATCGGCCGATCGCTGATTCCATAGCAGAAGCCTGTGCGGAATACAGGCGCCGGCATTCCTCTTAACAACGCATCGTTATGAAGAAACTAACCTTTTTTGTTGGATCGATGATCCTCCCGCTGCTCCTGCTGGCACAATACCGGATCAGCGGCATCATTACCGATGTAAAAACAGGTCTGCCGCTTACAGGAGCCTCGGTTTTTTGCCAGAACACGACCCTGGGTACGGTAACCGCAACGGATGGAAAATTCACGCTTACGGTTCCGGATGGCGGGTACGACATCGTAGTGAGTTATTCCGGATATGAAACTCAATCGGCCCGTATTTCCCGATCGATGGACAACATCGGTAATCTGACCTTCGCATTAAAAGAAAAAGAAAAGAATCTTGAAGAAGTCTCCATTGTGGCCACCACGGAAGTACGCAACGGATGGGAGAAATACGGAACGTTTTTTATAGAAGAATTCATCGGTGCCACGGAAAACAGCCAGCAATGTGAGATCCTGAATCCCTCATCGCTCCGTTTTTTTTACAGTAAAAAAAAGAACCGGCTGAAAATAATCGGAAACGAAGACATCCTCATTCTGAACCAGGCACTGGGCTATCGTATCCGTTACCAGCTTGATTCTTTTATTCACGATTACGGAAGCGGGCTTACCCAGTTCACCGGTTATCCGTTGTTTGAAACACTCGACAGCACCGAAGAAGTGAACGCCCGCTGGAAAGCAAAAAGAGAAGAAGCCTACCTTGGTTCGCTGATTCATTTCATGCGTGCTTTCTACAACAAAAGATTAAAAGAAGAAGGATTCAAACTTGAGTATACCGACAGTACCGGGAAGCAACATGCCATTCTGGATCCGTATGCCGATGACATCAGCACGGTGGAAGATGGAGAACTCATCATCGATCCCCCTGGAAAACTCCGCGTAGTGTACCTCGATGAACTCCCGGAAAGCGGTTATCTGAAACGAAATAATTTATCTGCCGGTACATCGGTACAAATATCTCAGCTAGACCTTCGTGAACCCCTGTGGGTAGAACGCAACGGATATCAGTATGACCAGCGCAGTATGCTTGTGCTCGGCTATTGGGCCTGGGAAAAGATCGCAGATCTGCTTCCCTATGATTTTGTATGGAACGATGAATAGGCCCGGTGCATTATACCCCCAGCTTCTTCAGCTTCTCCCACATTTCCGGAATACGCTTTACCCAAACCAGCTCGCGCCGTTTGATGGAAGCATCCTCCGCAGGTGTTCCAAAATACATGCGGTCACCTTTTAAAGAAGAAGGTACACCCGTCTGCGCCAGAACAACAGCATTCTTTCCGATCGTCAGCGTTTTACTTACACCCACCTGACCCCAGAGCGTCACACCGTCTTCGATCACCACTGCACCTGCCACTCCTACCTGTGCAGCAAGCAGACAATTCCTGCCGATCACCGTATCATGACCAATGTGCACCATGTTATCCATTTTAGTGCCTCTTCCGATACGCGTATCATGCGTCACACCACGATCGATCGTACAGGATGCACCGATCTCCACATCCGATTCAATGAGCACACGACCACAACTTTCCATTCGGCGGTACCACACCTCGCGATCCTTTTTCGTGTTGTAATAAAATGCATCAGAACCGATTACCGTTCCCGACTGGATCACCACACGATCTTCCAGAACACAATGATCCAGTATCACTGCACCCGGTGCAATGTAACAGTCGCGGCCTATGACAACCTGATGACCAATGTACACACCAGGAGCAATGTAGGTTCCTTCACCAATAACGGCTGACTCACTGATCATATGAGCAGCAGGAAGGAAAGGACGAAAATGACGCACGATCTTCAGATAGGCTTCAAATGGCTGGTCAACAATCAGCAAAGCCTTTCCGGATGGGCATTCTACAGCCTGATTGATGATGATGAATGTAGCAGCAGACTGCAAACATTTCTCATAATATTTCGGATGATCTACAAATACAAGATCACCTGATTCTACTTTATGAATCTCATTAATGCCGCTTGCACTGGCTGTGGTATCACCCTGTAATTCAGCACCGATAAGATCTGCAATCCATGTCAATGCTACCGGAGAAGGAAACTTCATACGCCGTTCGTTTAGAAGGTAAAGGTACAATTGCTTTCATCGTTTCACCAGAAGAATAACACTTATACATTCACTTTGCATGATCGATTTCAACTTAATTCACATGATCACAAAAAATGTGTATAAAAAATATTGAAAAATTTTTCGATGTAGTAAAAAATATTTTTAATATTGTGGAGGGAAATCATATTCCCATACTTACTAACCCATCCATTAATAACGAAGCTCAGTTCTCTACTGAGCTTTTTTTATTTCATTAAACCGTTAGATTATCTACCTTCCCTCAAATTTTAAATCACGTCTATGCTTAAATCAATGACCGGATACGGAAGATCAGAACAGGCAGTGAACGACAAGATCTTCCTCACTGAGATCAGGTCGCTGAATGGAAAACAATTTGAGATCCTTCTGAAGATCCCGCAGATTCTCAAACCATACGAATTTGAAATCCGAAACATTCTCTCCGCTTCGCTGATCAGAGGCAGTGTTGAATGTGTGATCATACTCAAACAAAACGGGGCAGCAAAGCCGGTTACCATCAATACCGAACTTGCAAAGGCCTACTATCAGCCACTGGCAAAGCTTTCGGCAGAACTGGGACTGGACCCTTCCAATATCCTCAGTAGCCTTATCAAACTTCCCGAAGTGGTTTCTCCGTCTACAGATGTAATGACACCGGATGAATTTGAACACTATAAACAGGCACTTTATCAGGCTATTGAGAATATCAATACCCATCGTGCCGATGAAGGAAAAGCCCTGGAAGAAGACCTCCTGCTGCGCATCAACAACATCCTGAAAAACCAGGAAAGCCTCAAAGAACTTGAACCACTCCGGCAAACAAGAATCCGGGAAAACCTTGTTCGCCTGCTGGAAGATCAGGTTGGTAAAGACAAGTTCGACAGCAACAGACTGGAACAGGAACTTGTGTATTACATAGAAAAAATCGATATATCCGAAGAACAGGTGCGTCTGCGCAACCATTGCCAGTATTTCAAAGACATCCTTCGTGAAGAGGAAGAAGCAAAAGGCAAAAAACTTTCCTTCGTATTACAGGAGATCGGCCGCGAAATCAATACCACCGGTGCAAAGGCATACGATGCATCACTCCAGAAATTTGTGGTGCTGATGAAAGATGAACTGGAAAAAGCGAAGGAACAGGTACTGAATGTGCTGTGATCGATGTTGATTAATTTTGTAAAAAAAATACCGTGAAGCCGATACCATCCGTTCTGCTTGCGTTGCTTATGCTGAGTGCCTGTATGCGCACCGGCATGTTCGAAAAAAACGTCTCCTTCCGCGAACATCACTGGCCGATTGCGGAAAAACCGTTGATTCGTTTCGACATACAGGACACATCGGCCTCTTACCGATTGTACTTTGTGTTCCGACATACAGACGCCTATCGGTATAACAATATCTGGATCAAAGTCACCAGTACCACCCCCGGCGATTCTATTCCGCAAACACAAACATTCGATCTGCCACTGGCTACCCAGAACAAATGGAATGGCACGGCCATGGATGATATCATCGAACAACGCATCCTGCTCTCCCAGCGTGCCCTGCGGGTACGTAAACCAGGTACGTATACCTTTACGATCGAACATCTCATGCGGGAAGACCCACTGGAAGAAGTGCTGAATGCAGGTATCCGCCTGGAGAAAACAACGATGCCATGAAACTGCGTTCCTACTATCAGCGGAACAAACTTTCTATTGCCAACAAAGTTTACTGGATCCTGCTGCTGTATGTGATCGCAGCACTCATCTGGTGGTATTTCGAACTGCAACAACAAAACGATGAAATGATGCAGTTCCGGAAAAATCTTCTCCAGCTTCAGGATCCTGATTATGCTGCCAGACTGGACGATATTCTTGACCAGCACCGCCGGAACCAGTTGCAGTATCTGGGAGAAGGTCTTACCTTTCTTGCCCTGATCATCGTAGGCTCCATATTCGTGTACCAGGCCGTCCGCCGGCAATTCCGGCTCAATGAACAGCAGCAGAACTTCATGATGGCCATCACACATGAACTTAAAACGCCCATCGCTATCACCCGCCTGAATCTGGAAACCCTCCAACGGCATAAACTCGATGCAGCCAAACAACAGAAACTGATTGATGTTACCCTGCAGGAAACCGGCCGACTGAATGATCTCTGCGAAAACATTCTGGTTACCACCCGCATGGAATCCGGCAGATATGAACTGCATTCCGAACCAATCAGTCTTTCCCAATTACTGCACGATGTACAGCACTCTATGCAGAATCGCTTTCCCAAACGCATCATACAGAGTTCTATACCCGATGGCATCATCATACTGGGCGATCCCTTCCTGTTGCAACTACTCTTCAATAACCTGCTCGAAAATGCCCTGAAATATTCGCCGGCAGAACCCCCCGTAAAACTGATCCTGGAACAAAAGGAAACAAAGATCCGTGTTACAGTGGCAGATCATGGTACGGGCATCCCCGAAGCTGAAAGAGAAAAGATCTTCTCCAAATTCTATCGGGCCGGAAACGAAAATACCCGACGTACCAAAGGGACAGGACTAGGGCTCTACCTTTCACAAAAAATCGCTGAAGACCATCATACCCGAATAACAGTATCCGATAATCAGCCCGGAGGCAGTATTTTTGCCATTGAATTCTAAGGTATGAGCGAACCATCAAAAGGAACCATCCTACTCGTTGAAGATGAAGAGAATCTTCAGGAAGCCCTCAAACTCAACCTGGAACTGGAAGGCTATGACGTTACCACAGCAGGTGACGGAGGAGAGGCACTCCAGAAAATCGCCGGCGAATGTTTCGATCTGATTATCCTGGATGTCATGCTTCCGGAACTCGATGGCATCAGTGTTACGGAAACACTACGCCTGCAAAACAATGATGTGCCCATTCTCATTGTAAGCGCCAAAAGCAGCAGTGCAGATCGCGTACTCGGACTGAAAAAAGGAGCGGATGACTATCTCGTAAAACCGTTCAATCTGGAAGAACTGCTGCTGAGAGTGCAGAAACTGATCGATAAGAACAAACGCCTCAGCCATTCCGTATCACTGGGAGATACCTATAGTTTCGGAGGGAATACCATCGACTTCAAAGCACAACAGGCACAAACATTCAAAGGTGCACTGATCGACCTCAGCAAAAAAGAAATCATGCTCCTGAAACTGCTCATCGAAAACAAAAACGAGGTAGTGTCCCGCGAAAAAATTCTGCAAACCGTATGGGGCTATCAGGTATTCCCCACCACCCGCACCATCGATAATTTCATCCTAAATTTCCGGAAATATTTTGAGCAGGATTCCCGCAACCCGGCCTTCTTCCATTCGGTCCGTGGTGTAGGGTATAAATACTCGGAATAACCCCTCATTCACCCAACAGCCGCTGCACTTCCCGTACATCCTCCCGCATGGTTTCCTTTCCAGACCAGGGCGAATACAATACCCGTGCTGCACGCTCCCGAATGGCTGCCAGCTGATCAGTCATCTCCGCCCCCATGCCTATTCTGCGCAGGTCCTGCACCCAATCCTGACCAGGTTCATGACCCAGT
>CANHUD010000003.1 GCA_947463665.1 Sphingobacteriales bacterium | reverse complement strand
TTTTTCAACAATTCCTTTGTTTTCTCAAATTCAACAGGATACTTTATGGACCTGGGCTATGGGGATTATGAAGTTAGAATTGTGAATGACCCGGCTTGTTATGATACAACTATTGTGCTTAATTTTTCCGCCCGTAAACCGATTCCTTCTGTTTCGAGTAAGTTTAATGTGGCTGCCGGCTGTACAACAGCCGATTTGGAAGTGACCGGACAGCAGAATTTAACTAACCCACAATATTGTTTATATAACGCGGCCGATAGTTTGCTGCAATGCAATACAAGTGGAGTTTTCAGGCAATTGCCATTTGGCCCTTATTGTGTGAAAATTAAAAATGATCCTTCGTGTTATGATACAACGATTGTGGTTTGTGAAACAATTGAGCGTCCGATTCCTGACGTAGGTGTTATTGAGGTTACAACCAGAGCCTGCTCGGTTTTTTCTATCAGGGTAACTGGTATGGAAGCCCTGGTGAATCCTATTTTTACACTGAAGAATGAAGCTGGTATTGTAATAGGCACAAACAATACGGGAATTTTTACGAATGTACCCTATGGTCGTTATTGCATGGATATGGATAATAACCTTGTTTGTAATGATACTGTTATTACGCGTTGTTTTACTGTTGAAAAGCCTAAACCATCCGGAGGAACGGTTGACATAAGCAATCGGACCTGTTCCGGATATACAGTTACTGTGGGAGGAATGATAAATGTAAGTAACCCTCTTTATGTGTTCAAAAATCAGACAGGTACAATTCTCGATACAAATAATTCGGGGGTATTTAATGTGCAGGGATATTTTCCCTATTGTATTGAAATCAAAAATGATACACAGTGCTATGATACCACACTGATTATTTGTCAGAATCCTCCTCCTCAGCCAGCTCCATCATCCAGAGGACCCCTTGTTTTCAATCAGACATGTTCAACCTTTTCTGTTCGTCTGCTTGATGTGGGAGCGGTTACCAACCCTGTTTATCAGCTCCTGCAAAATAATACCATAATCGCGTCTGCAGCTGTACCCCGGTTCGACAATGTTCCTTACGGATCCTATACGTTCAGATTGCTGGATGGCTGTTATCCTGTGCCATTAAATTACGCTGTAGTGGCCACGCGTACCGCAGCGGATATGCTACTGACAGCGGTACCAGGGTGTACCAACAACAAGACGAATATTCGGGTAGACATTACTGGGGGGACCGCACCCTTTTCTATTACTGTATATGATCCCATGAACAATGTAGCAGGATTTGTTCAAACCAGCAGTACCAGTTACCTTTTTGCTGATCTTTCTCCATTAACAGCTGGTCTTATGTATAGAGTAGATTTATCAGATCAGTGTGGTACACGAAAAGAAGCAACTGTTAGTCCTGTAATTGCCTCCACAACATCTACTTATGAGATCATCCAGAAATGTCCGACGGGAGCATCTCCATCAGGAGTGTCAGCACTTGAAGTCAGTGCTCAATCCAATGTAGGCGCAGTGATCCCTACCATAATAAGGAGGGATGGTCAGGCTGTTCAGATGCCATATGAAACTACGCGAAATGCGGTTTTTATCTGGTCTGCCCTAACACCTGCAACCTACGTGATTGAATATGCTGCCGGAACCTGTACGAAAACATATGATACGGTTGTGGTAGCACCCTATACAATGCCACAACTCGGCCAGTCTGCTATCTATCAGTGCAGCAACAGCACTTTCAGTATAAGTACCACCATGTCAGGCGGAGCATTACCCTATCAGTATCAGATTGTGTCCAGTCAGCCGCTGACCCCTTCCATTGCTACAGGTTGGCAATCAAGCCCTGTTTTCAGCATTTCCGGCTCTCAGCCCTACTCACTGGTACGGCTAAGGGGTATTGATGCCTGTGGTAATGCATCCCTTGATGACGCAGGAGTTTTGCCTCCTGAGCAACTGGCCCTGTCTGTTTCTGGAAATTGTTTCAACAGTCCGGTAACCTTATCAGCCAATAAGGTGGCCAATGCCTCTTACACCTGGTATAAAGTAAATGGTCAGGATTCAATTATACTGGGTACGGATGCTTTTTACGCAATTCCGGAATTGACCAGAAATGATACGGGTGTTTACGTGGTTAAAATGAATGTAAATGCCGGATGTTATGTGCGCGAAGTATCCTACCGGTTAACCGGGACCTGCGTTATGCTGGAAGTTAACTCTATTGTGCTGTCTGGTAGGAAAATAGCTAAAACCGGAGAACTGAATTTTGTAGTTACAGGTGAACGTCGGATCAAAGGGTATGAAATTGAAAGGAGTGTATATCCCGATAAGGGATTTGTACAGATTGGAAAGCTGGATCCCCAATCTGGAAGCCTGCGTTCTGTGGCGAACTACCGGTTTGTTGATCAGGGCCCTTCCTCCGGCAGAAATTTCTACCGTATACGAGTAGTAGATCTGGATGGCAGGATTCAGTACAGCAATGTGATCGATCTAACCTGGTTCGATGGAGGTGTAAAGCTTTATCCGAATCCGGCACGGCAGGCTGCAACCGTTTCCATTCAACAGGCCCAGCCGGAAGAAATCACAATACAGCTACTATCCTCCAGTGGTCAGATGGTTTATCAGCAACGGCTGGTGGGCGGACGTCAACTAATGGTGACCATACCAAGGATGAATCTTGCTTCCGGGTTGTATATGGTGCGGATTTCCGGTTTGCGTTCAGGCTTCACACATATGGAAAAATTGATCTTTGAATAACCCGGGGTTTGCAACAAAGGGTGAGCCGGTCATTTGACCGGCTTTTTCATGTAGGAACAAGCCTCGACATTTGTTATTTGTCATTATTTCTACATACCTTTGCGCCTCAAATTCTTAACCAAATTGTCATGGCAGACTTAAGATTTCAACGGAATTTCGGTATCGCCGCCCACATCGATGCTGGTAAAACCACAACAACAGAGCGTATCCTCTACTATACAGGAATGTCGCACAAAATAGGTGAGGTGCACGATGGTGCCGCCACAACCGATTGGATGGAGCAGGAGAAAGAAAGAGGAATTACCATCACTTCTGCAGCGGTTACCTGTTTCTGGAATTTCCCAACCAATCAGGGACAGCCAGTACCGGATACCAAGAAATATAAATTTAACATCATCGATACGCCAGGTCACGTAGACTTCACGGTAGAAGTAGAGCGCTCCATGAGGGTTCTGGATGGTCTGGTAGCGTTGTTCTCTGCTGTAGATGGTGTTGAGCCTCAGTCTGAAACCGTATGGCGCCAGGCCAACCGTTACAAGGTTCCCCGTATGGGTTTTGTCAACAAGATGGACAGAGCCGGTGCCGACTTCCTCAATGTGGTAAAGCAGGTACGTGAAATGCTGGGTGCAAAGTCTGTTCCTCTGCAATTGCCCATTGGTGCAGAAGATAATTTCAAAGGTGTGGTAGATCTGATTACCCTCAAAGGAGTTATCTGGAAAGATGAAACCCAGGGTATGACGTATGAAGTAATACCGATCCCTGACGATATGAAGGAAGATGTTGATTATTGGAGAGGTCAGCTGATTGAGGCCGTAGCAGAATATGATGATACGCTCATGGAAAAGTTCTTCGAGGATCCAACCTCCATCAGCGAGAATGAAATCCATGAAGCCATTCGTAAGGCTACTATTGATATGAGCATTGTTCCGATGCTTTGTGGTTCTTCTTTTAAGAACAAAGGGGTACAGTCTATGCTGGACTGTGTGGTACGTTATCTGCCCAGTCCTGTTGATATAGAAGCGATAAAGGGTCTAAATCCTGATAATGGTGAAGAGATCACACGTAAACCGGATGCCAAAGAACCTTTTGCGGCACTTGCCTTTAAGATCATGACAGATCCGTTTGTAGGGCGACTGGCATTCTTCCGCTGTTACAGTGGTAAGCTGGATGCAGGATCGTATGTAAAGAACATGAGAAGTGGTAAGAACGAGCGTATCAGCCGGATCATGCAGATGCACGCCAACAAACAGAATCCGATTGAATTTATTGAGGCAGGTGATATCGGTGCGGCTGTTGGATTTAAAGAAATTAAGACCGGAGATACACTTTGCGATGAAGATCATCCGATCGTACTGGAGAATATGTTCATCCCTGAACCGGTAATCTCCATAGCAGTAGAGCCTAAGGCGCAGGCGGATGTTGACCGGATGGGTATGGCAATTGCCAAGCTCATTGAAGAAGATCCTACGCTTAGGGTTAAGACAGATGAAGAAACAGGACAGACTGTATTAAGTGGTATGGGTGAGCTCCATCTGGAGATCATTGTGGACCGTATGAAGCGTGAGTTCAGAGTGGAAGTGAACCAGGGTGCACCACAGGTGGCATATAAAGAAGCTTTTGGAGCAACTATCGAGCATCGCGAAGTGCTGAAAAAGCAAACGGGTGGTCGTGGTAAATTCGCAGACATCGTATTCGCACTCGGACCGGCGGAGGAAGAGTGGCTGAAAGAAAACCCCGGCAAGCAGATGCAGTTTGTGAATGATATTTTCGGAGGATCCATTCCGCGTGAGTTTGTTCCTGCCATTCAAAAAGGATTTGAGCAGGCCATGCATAATGGTGTATTAGCAAGCTATCCTATTGAGCACATGAAAATTCGGGTGTTTGATGGTAGTTTCCACCAGGTTGACTCTGATTCAATGTCTTTCGAACTTTGCGCGAAAAGTGGATTCCGTGAAGCAGCCCGTAAGGCAAAGCCAACCTTGCTGGAGCCAATCATGAAAGTAGAGGTAATCACACCTGAGCAGTACATGGGAGATGTTACCGGAGACCTTAACCGTCGCCGGGGTATCCTGGAAGGTATGGACAGTCGTGCCGGAGCCCAGGTTATCAAGGCGAAAGTGCCCCTCAGCGAAATGTTCGGATACGTAACCCAGCTCCGTTCGTTGTCGTCTGGTAGAGCAACTTCCACTATGGAATTCTCTCACTATTCTCCTGCACCGAACAATATTGCAGAAGAAGTGATTGCAAAAGTGAAGGGTAAAAACAGTTAATCTACATTGATCCCCGCAAATGCGGGGATCTTTTTTAGTTTTCCGGCAGATTTATGTGTAAAAAAATAAGATTTTAGCCTTTATATTTTGCCAGAACTAAATAACTTCCTACTTTTGCCACCCCGTTTATAATCGGTAATTAATTATATGTCTCAGAGAATCAGAATAAAATTGCAGTCGTACGATCACAGTCTGGTGGATAAATCCGCTGAAAAGATCGTGAAAACCGTTCGCAGCACTGGAGCGGTTGTAACCGGACCTATTCCTCTTCCAACCAGGAAGAAAATTTTTACGGTTCTTCGTTCTCCTCACGTAAACAAGAAGGCCCGCGAGCAGTTTGAGTTGTGTACGCACAAGCGTCTGTTGGATATTTATACATCTTCTTCCCGTACGGTAGATGCTTTGAGTAAGCTGGACCTGCCTAGCGGTGTGGAAGTAGAGATCAAGGCCTGATCCGTAAGGGTAGGTTCTTAATTAGTTCTTTTTAATTCATCTCCAAATTTTCCTGCCGGTGGCGGGAAGAAGTAGGAGCGCTGAAACAACGTATTTTCCGCTAAGGCGGAGTAAAAATATGAACAAGCCCTTCGAGGTTTGTTTACTGCCGGTACTTCTTTCCCGACGTGGGAGGCAAAAGAAAAGGTCGGCAGCAAACCAGGATTGAAGTTTGCGGTCATACCGCGCTGTCCTCTTAACCGGGGAGGGGCATAATTTAAATGACATGAAAGGAATTATTGGAAAGAAAATCGGGATGACCAGCATCTTCAGTGCTGATGGTAAGCAGACCCCCTGTACAATTATTGAGGCGGGACCCTGCACAGTCACACAGGTCAAAACTGCAGAAACAGATGGGTACAATGCCCACCAACTTGCTTTTGGCGAAAAAACAGCCAAGCATACGAATGCTTCTGAAAAAGGACATTTTGCAAAGTCCGGTAGTGATCCCAAAAAATTCATCAAAGAGTTCCGAGATTATTCTATTGAAAAAGGAGCTGGAGAACAGGTTACTATTGAAATTTTTTCCGAGGGAGAGAAAGTAGATGTTGTAGGAACATCAAAAGGTAAAGGTTTTCAGGGTGTGGTAAAGCGTCACGGTTTCAGTGGTGTGGGAGAACAATCGCATGGTCAGCATGACCGCCAGCGTGCTCCCGGTTCCATTGGTAACTCGTCTGACGCTTCTCGCGTTTTCAAGGGTATGCGCATGGCTGGCCGTATGGGCGGAGACCGTGTGAAAGTGAAGGCTCTGAAGATTGTAAAGATTTTCCCGGAAAAGAATTACATACTGGTGGCCGGCTCAGTGCCTGGTCACAACGGTTCCATTGTTTACATTCAGAAATAATTTAAACGGATTACGATGCAAGCAGATGTTATAAGCATAAAAGGAGCGAAAACGGGTAGAACAGTGGAACTCCCTGAGGAGATCTTTGGTATCGAACCGAATGAGCACGTTGTTTATCTGGCCGTTAAGCAGTATCTGGCTGCCCAGCGTCAGGGAACGCACAAGGTTAAAACCCGTGCAGAAGTTAAGGGTGCCAGTAGAAAGTTGCACCGTCAGAAGGGTACAGGTGGATCACGTAAGGGTAACATTCGTAACCCTTTGTTCAAGGGTGGTGGTACTATTTTCGGCCCCAAGCCTCACAGTTACGATATCAAACTGAATCGTAAAGTAAAAGATTTGGCAAAAATCAGCGCACTAAGTGCAAAGGCAAAAGACAATAGCATCCTTGTAGTGGAAGATGTAGAGATGGGAGCGCCCAAAACAAAAGATTTCGCGGCTGTACTGACTGCTTTGAATGTTTCCGATAAGAAAGCTCTTTTTGTGATTCCGGAATACAATGATACAGTGTACCTGAGTGCCCGCAACATCCCTTCCGTAATGGCGGTGCTGTTGTCTGATCTCAATACCTACGATCTGGTAAATGCTGAAGTGATTGTGTTTACAGAGAGTGCGGCAAAAATTTTCACAGAAGAAGAAGCTGCGGTTACGGCATAACCGAACGTGGTGATTGTAAAAAACATTAAAGAGTGATCAAATGAAACTCAGTCAAGTATTAATCAAGCCTATTCTGACGGAAAAAGCAAATGCCCTGCAGGAGAAGAGCAGAACGTTCACTTTCCGTGTGGCACGGGAAGCTAACAAACTGGAGATTAAGAATGCCGTTGAAAATTTCTACGGGGTATCTGTTGAAGATGTACGTACCATTGTTGTTCCCGGTAAAAACAAAAGCCGCTTTACTAAAGCCGGCTTTGTGAAGGGCCGCAAATCTGCTTATAAAAAGGCATTGGTTATTGTAGCAGAAGGAGAAAGCATCGACCTGTATTCCAACATTTAATTAATGAATGGCCGGCAAGGCCGCAAATATTGCAAATCAGACTATGGCACTTAGAAAATTTAAGCCCATTACAGCCGGAACGCGCTGGAGAATCGGGAATGCATACGCGGAGATAACAACAAATATTCCTGAAAAGACACTGTTGGAGAAAAAGTCCAATACAGGTGGTCGCAATGCTCAGGGTCGTCGCTCTATGCGCTACATTGGAGGCGGTAACAAAAATATGTACCGTATCATCGATTTCAAGCGCAATAAAAAGAATATTCCTGCTACAGTTGCTTCTGTCGAGTACGATCCAAACCGCACCGCCTTTATTGCACTTCTGAATTATGCAGATGGTGAGAAGCGTTACATTCTGGCTCCACAGGGTCTGGAAGTTGGCATGACAGTAATCAGTGGGGATGAAGTAGCTCCTGAAATCGGGAATGCGCTGATGCTTAAGAATATGCCCCTGGGTACCAATGTTCACAACATTGAAATGCAGCCTGGTCAGGGAGGTAAGATTTCCCGCAGTGCCGGTGCTTCTGCTCAGTTGACGAACAAAGAAACCATGTATGCGATACTGAAGATGCCTTCAGGTGAATTGCGGAAGGTGCTTATTAATTGCTACGCTACCGTGGGAGTTGTATCCAATTCCGATCACAATCTGGAGAGCATGGGTAAGGCTGGTCGTAACCGCTGGAAAGGTATCCGCCCGAGGAACCGTGGCGTGGCTATGAACCCTGTTGATCACCCGATGGGTGGTGGTGAAGGACGTTCTTCCGGAGGACATCCTCGCAGCCGCACGGGTAAATATGCGAAGGGAGAGAAAACCAGACAGCGTGGTAAGGGCAGCGATAAGCTGATTCTGCAGCGCAAGAATGGTAAGAAATTAGCTAAATAAGATCACCCATTTTCAGATTATCAAATTATTACAATAGCATATGGCTCGTTCAATAAAAAAAGGTCCTTACGTTAGCGCGAAACTCGAGAAGAAGGTCGTGGCTATCAATGACGGTAAAGCCAAAAGAGGAGTTTTAAAAACCTGGAGCAGAAGGAGTACGATCACTCCGGATTTCGTAGGACACACATTTGCGGTTCACAATGGGAATAAATTCATCCCTGTATATGTGACTGAATTCATGGTAGGGCACAAGCTCGGAGAGTTTGCACCTACACGTAACTTTAAAGGACACTCCAGCAAGAAAGGTTAATAACGTAAGACCGAGAGGCCTTAGCTGTAAAACGAAACAAAAGACATGGAAGCTGTAGCAAAACTTAGAAATTATCCTACATCACCCCGCAAAATGCGTTTGCTGGCTGATGAGATCCGCGGAATGAAGGTAGAGAATGCCATTGCATTGCTCGAGCACCATCCGCAGCATAGTTCCACCCCTCTGCGTAAACTGGTGTTGTCCGCAGTGAGCAATTGGAAAAACAAAAACGAAGGTGCAGATGTCACGGACTTAGTTGTCAAAACCATTTTTGTAGACGGAGCACGTTCCATTAA
Organism: Sphingobacteriales bacterium; assembly: GCA_947463665.1. Taxonomy (GTDB): domain Bacteria; phylum Bacteroidota; class Bacteroidia; order Chitinophagales; family Chitinophagaceae; genus Pollutibacter. The sequence continues at coordinate 21,632 of CANHUD010000003.1, read as the reverse complement.
GCGTATGTTGCCCGCTCCTCAGGGACGAGCATACAGAATGCGTAAGCGCAGCAATCATGTAACCGTGATCGTAGACAGCAAACAATAAATCAGAACATTTTCAAAAGCTATACATGGGTCAGAAAACGAATCCGATTGGTAACAGGTTAGGTATCATCCGTGGATGGGAGAGCAACTGGTACGGAAGTAAGAAGGATTATTCCGTTAAGCTCGTCGAGGATCATAAAATCCGCAATTATCTGACTGCCCGTATCAATAAAGGCGGGATTGCCAAAATCGTTATCGAGCGAACACTGAATAAACTCATCGTTACGATTCATACGTCCAAACCTGGTATCATCATTGGTAAGGGTGGTAATGAGGTAGATCGTATCAAAGAAGAGCTGAAAAAGCTCACTGGAAAAGACGATGTACAGATCAATATTCTGGAGATCCGTCGCCCTGAATTAGATGCAAACATTGTTGGCGATACAATCGCTAAGCAAATTGAAAACCGCATCAATTACAAGAGGGCTATCAAAATGGCTATTGCCTCCTCTACCCGAATGGGAGCTGAAGGGATTAAAATTAAAGTCAGCGGACGACTGGGTGGTGCAGAGATTGCCCGTACCGAAGAGATTAAGTTTGGTCGTGTACCCCTCCATACCTATCGTATGGATATTGACTACGCTTCTGTTTACGCGTTGACTGTTTACGGTAAAATCGGTATCAAGGTATGGATCTGTAAAGGTGAAGTTCTGGCCAAAAGAGACCTTAATCCAAATTTCATCGGTGGTAAGAGCGAGGTAAGTGACCGCAGAGACCGTCGTGATGGCGATAGAGGAGATAGGAGAGAAGGTGGACGCGGCGAAAGAAGAGACCGCAGGGATTCAAAGAGATAATCATCAATTTAAACACTAGATCACAATCATACGATCATGTTACAACCAAAAAGAACCAAGCATAGGAAGATGCAGAAAGGAAGGATCAGAGAGGTCGCCAAAAGAGGTGCCAGCCTTTCTTTCGGAACCTTCGGACTGAAAGCGCTTGAGCCAATCTGGCTTACCAACCGCCAGATTGAAGCTGCGCGTCAGGCTATGACACGTGCCATGAAGCGTGAAGGTAACGTATGGATTCGCGTTTTCCCTGATAAGCCAATCACTCGCAAGCCTGCAGAGGTTCGTATGGGTAAGGGTAAAGGTAATCCTGAATACTGGGCGGCAGTTGTAGAGCCAGGAAGAATTTTATTCGAAGCAGATGGCGTAACTGAGCAGGTGGCAAAAGACGCCATGGCTCTGGCCGCAGCGAAACTGCCTATTAAGACCAAGTTCATCATCCGCAGGGATGCCTAATTAATACTGTTTTTTTAAATTAAGGAACATGTCTAAGAAAGTTGATTTTATGAATAGCCTGGCGGGGTTGAATGCGCAGGATCTGAGCGCAAGGATTCAGGAAGATGAGCAGCGCCTTAAGAAACTGGAATTTGCACACGGTATTTCTCCTCTGGAAAACCCGATGAGCATTCGCATCCTGCGCAGAGAAATCGCGCGGTTGAAGACAGAATTAAGAAAAAAGCAGCTGAACGGTTAAGGAAAAGACAATCGATATAATAGGCTGGTGACAGCCGGAAAAAGCTAAAACAGCAAAAAATGTCTGAAAGAAAGTTACGTAAAACAAAGATTGGGGTTGTAAGCAGCAACAAGATGATGAAGACCATCACGGTTGCCGTTGAGCGGAAAGTTAAACACCCTATCTACGGAAAGTTCGTAAAAAAGACGACGAAATTTCACGCCCACGATGAGAATGGTGACGCAACAACAGGTGATGTAGTCCGTATCATGGAAACACGTCCTCTGAGTAAAACAAAGCGTTGGAGATTGGTAGATATCATCGAAAAGGCGAAATAATTTCCGGCCGGAAGTAGCGATTAATTCATTGTTTCAATTGTTCTCTAATCGGGAACACAAAGCAAAATAAAGATGATTCAGCAGGAAAGCAGGCTCAATGTAGCCGATAACAGTGGTGCTAAAGAAGTTCTTTGCATCCGTGTTCTGGGTAACAGCGGCCAGGATTATGCCAAGATCGGTGATAAGATCGTAGTTACTGTAAAGGACGCGATCCCTGCAGGGGGTATCAAAAAGGGTACCGTTTGCAAAGCAGTAATTGTTCGTACTAAGAATAAGCTTCGTCGCAAGGATGGCAGTTATATCCGTTTTGATGATAATGCGGTAGTACTTCTCAACCAGTCGGACGAACCTCGTGGAACACGTATATTCGGACCTGTTGCCCGTGAGCTCAGGGACAAAGGGTACATGAAGATCATTTCACTCGCTCCCGAGGTACTTTAATTTAATTATCCATTCTCAAAGGAGAATAAAACTATAGTTATAACATGAGCAACAGATTCAAAGCCAAATTCAATATCAAGAAAGGGGATTCCGTAGTGGTGATCGCCGGTGATGATAAGGATCTGAAGAAACCCAGGAAGGTATTGGAGGTTTATCCGGATGATGCCAGAGTTCTGGTGGAAGGAGCGAATATTATTACTCGTCACACCAAACCATCTGCACAGAATACCAAGGGTGGATTGGTAAAGAAAGAGGCTCCCATTCACATTTCAAACGTTATGCTTTGGGATTCAGCTAAGTCTGAACCCGCTAAAGTAAAGCGTTCCCGCGAGAATGGTAAATTGGTTCGTATTTCGAAAAAATCAGGGGAGGTTATCAAGTAATGAAAACAGCAGCATACACACCGAGATTACAGAAAAAGTACCATGATGATGTGGTACCTGCTCTGCAGAAGAAATTTAATTACAAGAGCTCCATGCAAACTCCGAGGCTGACAAAAATCTGTGTCAACCGAGGCGTTAACGGTGCCGTTTCTGACAAGAAGCTGATCGATATCACTGTAGATGAGCTTTCAACTATTGCTGGTCAGAAAGCGGTTCCAACAATGTCAAAGAAGGACATCTCCAACTTTAAGTTGCGTAAAGGAATGCCTATTGGTGCCCGTGTAACCCTTAGAGGTATTCGGATGTACGAATTTCTGGATCGCCTGATAGCTGCATCTCTTCCGCGCGTTCGCGATTTCAAAGGGGTGAACGAAAAGGCATTTGATGGTCGTGGTAATTACACCCTAGGTGTAACCGAACAAATCATTTTCCCTGAAATCGACATCGATAAGGTGAATAAGATAACTGGAATGGATATTACCTTTGTCACAACAGCTCGTACCAATGAAGAAGCGTATGCGTTGCTTAGTGAACTGGGTATGCCTTTCCGTGATATGAGAAAAGAAAAAGCTTAAACGTTTAAATACTAACAGTAATGGCTAAAACCTCCGTAAAGGCCAGAGAGGCAAAAAGGGTTAAGATGGTGGAGAAATTCGCCGAAAAGCGTGCTGAACTCAAAGCAGCAGGTGATTGGGCTGCGCTCGATCAGCTCCCCAAGAACTCTTCTAAGGTTCGTTTGCATAACCGCTGCCAGCTCACCGGTCGTCCACGTGGCTACATGCGTTATTTTGGAATATCCAGGGTAACTTTCCGCGACATGGCTCTGATGGGTAAAATCCCTGGTGTTAAAAAAGCCAGCTGGTAAGTGGTTCTGGTTCTCTTAAATTCGAAAACGTCAATTGAAAAATTTTTATGGTTACAGATCCTATAGCAGATTTTCTGACAAGAATACGGAATGCACAAATGGCCGGCCATCGTATTGTGGAGATTCCTGCATCTAATCTGAAGAAGCGCATTACAGAAATCCTGTATGCACAGGGGTATATCCTCAAATACAAATTTGAAGAGGATAACAAGCAGGGTTTGATAAAGATAGCGCTGAAATATGATGCGCAAACTAAAGAGCCTGCTATCCAAACTCTGGAAAGAATTAGTCGTCCTGGTCTTCGTCAGTATGCCAATCCATCTGAATTCCGACGCGTTAAAAATGGTCTTGGTATTGCTATTATCTCTACTTCACGTGGCGTGATGACAGATAAGGATGCGAAAGCCCAAAATGTTGGTGGAGAAGTTCTTTGTTACATTTATTAAAGTTTTTCATCACCGGATACATTAAGCAGTGCCTATAGCTGCTGACCGGTCCGGTAAAACAGATACAATATGTCACGTATAGGTAAAGCTCCGATTTCACTTCCCGCAGGTGTATCGGCTTCAGTAGGAAGTGGAAATACTCTGACGGTCAAAGGTCCCAAGGGTGAGTTACAGGAAATCATTGACCGCGATATTACGGTTTCCATAGAAAATGGTGTAATCACTTTCACAAGACCAACCGATCAGATTCGTCATCGTGCCATGCATGGTTTATACCGTGCGTTGGTGGCAAATATGGTTAAAGGTGTTACGGAAGGCTTTAGGAAAGATCTTGAATTGGTGGGTGTAGGATATAAAGCCTCCAACCAGGGTAACATTCTCGATTTATCCCTGGGATATTCGCACAACATTATCTTTGAAATCCCCGGTGAGTTAAAACTCACTACATCTCAGGAAAAAGGGGATAACCCAAGAATTGTACTCGAAGGGATTGATAAGCAGTTGTTAGGTCAGGTAGCTGCTAAGATTCGTTCTCTGCGCAAGCCTGAGCCATACAAAGGTAAGGGTGTTAAATACAAAGGTGAGTTTATTCGTCGTAAGGCTGGTAAATCTGCTGGTAAGTAAGGTTATTAAATATAAATTTTCAACATATTCCCTGGCAGAATCAGGGATGACAAAATAAAAATCATGGATGCAAAATCTCTAAGGAGACAAAAGATCAAGTACCGGATCCGCCATAAGATTTCTGGTATTGCAGCAAAGCCCCGGCTCAGCGTATTCCGGAGTAATGGGGATATCTATTGTCAGCTGATCGATGATGTTAATGGTGTTACACTTGCTGCGGCGTCTAGCCGTGAGAAAGATATACTTGCTCAAAAAGTTGTGAAGATTGAGAAAAGCAAGCTCGTAGGCCAGTCTCTTGCCAAAAAAGCGCTTGCCTTGGGCATCGAAACATGTGTTTTCGATCGTGGTGGGTACCTTTATCATGGTCGTGTCAAGGCTGTTGCCGAAGGTGCACGCGAAGGCGGTCTTAAATTCTAATTCAACACTTAATTGACGAAATAATGTCTAAGGTAAACTTGAACAAGGTAAAAGCGGGCGATCTGGAACTGAAAGAAAAAGTAGTTGCGATCAATCGTGTGGTTAAAACCACTAAGGGTGGTCGGGCCTTTAGTTTTTCGGCTCTGGTGGTAGTGGGTAACGAGAATGGTATTGTGGGACATGGTTTGGGTAAGGCGAAGGAAGTGCAGGAAGCTATTACAAAAGGTATAGAAGACGCTAAGAAGAACCTGATTAAGGTTCCTGTTATGAAAGGTACGATCCCTCATGATCAGCTGGCTAAGGAAGGTGCCGCAAAGGTACTCATTAAACCAGCCGCCCATGGTACCGGTGTAATCGCCGGTGGCAGTATGCGTGCCGTGTTGGAGAGTGCAGGTGTTACTGATGTTCTGGCTAAGTCGCTCGGTTCTGCTAATCCACATAATGTGGTAAAAGCAACCGTTAAGGCTCTTGCTATGCTTCGTGAACCCATTCAGGTATCAAGAACAAGAACTGTTTCCCTGAAAAAGGTATTTAACGGATAATATTTTCAAATCATTTAGAACGCGCATACGATGAAAAAAATCAAAATCACTCAGGTAAAGAGTGTGATAGACCGCCCGGAGCGCCAGAAAAGAACCATGGAAGCCCTTGGTTTGCGTAAACTCAACAGTTCTGTTGAGGTTGAAGCCACTGCCCAGATACTGGGAATGGTTCGCAAAGTTACGCATCTGGTTAAAGTTGAAGAGCAATAGGTTTGTCCCCCCTTTCAAAATTATTACAGCGAGCAGCATGGGACGCTGCGTTGAGTTAAAAAAAATAGTATGAAACTTCATTTGTTAAAGCCTGCAGAAGGCTCGGTTAAGAAAGACAAGCGATTAGGGCGTGGTGAAGCCTCCGGTCATGGTGGTACCTCAACAAAAGGTAATAAAGGTGCTCAAAGTCGCACTGGCTTCAAATCAAAATATGCACATGAGGGTGGTCAGATGCCTATTCAGCGTCGTATCCCCAAGCGTGGTTTCAAAAATCCCCACCGTGTTGAATACAAAGTTTTCAACCTTGGACAAATAGAGCAGTTGGTTGAAAAATACGGTTTCAATGAGTTTTCTGTTGAAACTTTGTTTATCAATGGACTGGTTAACAGAACTGATAGGGTAAAGGTATTGGCCAATGGTGAATTGAAGTCTAAACTTACATTCAAGGTCAATGCATTGAGTGAAAAGGCAAAAGCTGCTATTGAAGCAAGCGGAGGTTCTGTCGAGATCCTTAAATAATTTTCAGATATTTACAGACGCATTTCAAAAATGCGTCTTATATTTTAGCAAAAAATCATTCCTCTGTGAAGAAATTCATTCAGACCTTACGGAATATTTGGAGCATCGATGAACTTCGGTCAAAGATCACGGTAACTCTCCTCCTTGTATTGGTCTATAGATTCGGATCTCATGTAGTATTGCCTGGAATAGATCCCAATAAGTTGGATCTTACCAGTGCTAAAGAGGGTCTGCTTGGTTTGTTCGATACATTCGCCGGTGGTTCTTTCTCCAACGCATCCATATTTGCGCTTGGAATCATGCCCTACATTTCTGCCTCCATTTTCATGCAATTGATGACCATTTTGGTACCTCAAATGCAAAAGATCCAGAAAGAAGGTGATAGTGGTCGCCAAAAAATCAATCGCTGGACTCGTTACCTCACTGCATTGGTTACTCTTTTGCAAGGTGCAGCCTACGTTGCCTATCTCAGGAATGTCAATCGGGAAGCCCTGATCGATGCATACGCTCCTTTTTTCTGGGTATCAACAGTTATCACACTCACTGCCGGAACGTTATTTGTAATGTGGCTGGGAGAAAAGATCCAGGATAAAGGCCTTGGAAACGGTACCTCCATAATCATTATGGTGGGTATCCTGGCGCGTTTACCGCAGTCGTTCCTGGGTGAATTTGCCTCCAAACAAACACGTGGCGGTGGTGGTCTTTTGATTTTCCTCGTAGAAATCGCCTTCCTGGTAGCTATTATACTCGGACTGATCATTCTGGTTCAGGGAGTTCGGAAGATTCCGGTGAACTATGCCAAGCAAATTGTAGGCAACAAACAATTTACAGGTGCCCGTCAGTTCCTCCCTTTGAAAGTTAATGCTGCGGGTGTTATGCCTATCATCTTTGCCCAGGCTATTATGTTCCTGCCTACACTGATTTCATTTACCAATATGGAATCAGGAAAAGGTATTGCCCGAATCTTCAATGATCACAGCAATGTCTGGTACATGATTATCTACAGTGTGATGGTAATAGGATTCACCTTCCTTTACACTGCATTGATTTTCAATCCCAAACAGATGGCTGACAGCCTCAAGCAAAGCAATGGTTTCATCCCCGGTGTCAAGCCTGGTCAGCCAACGGCCGATTATATCGGACAGGTAATGGATCGCATAACATTGCCCGGAGCAATTTTTCTGGCAGCCATTGGTATTTTACCTGGTATCGCCCAGCGTTTGGGTGTAACACAAAATTTCTCAACCTTCTTTGGAGGCACCTCTCTTCTTATCATGGTAGGTGTTGTTCTGGACACCCTTCAGCAAATTGAAACACATCTGCTGATGCGTCAGTACGATGGCCTGATGAAAGGTGGAAGAATCCAGGGAAGACAAGCAGCAACTACTTCTTCGATCTGATGATTCATATTAAGACGAATGCGGAAGTTGAATTGATCCGCGAAAGCAGTTTATTAGTAAGCGCCACCTTATCAGAGGTGGCTGCTTTTTTAAGGCCTGGTATAACCACTTTGGATATCGACAGAATGGTGGAAACCTATATCCGGGATCATGGCGCTATTCCTTCTTTTAAGAATTACAGAGGATATCCGTTCGCTACCTGCATTTCGGTAAATGATGCGGTAGTGCATGGGTTTCCCAATCAGCATGAACTAAGGGATGGGGATGTCATTTCTGTGGATGTAGGTGTTTTCAAAAATGGTTTCCATGGTGATAGTGCCTATACATTTGCTTTGGGAACAGTAACTCCTGAAATTGCCAGCCTGATGACCGTAACTCGCGAATCTCTTTTCCGTGGGATTGAGAAAGCAGTTACCGGGAACAGAGTGGGTGATATTGCCAATGCTATCCAGGAGTATACGGAGAAAAAGCACAAGTACGGTGTTGTTCGTGAATTGGTGGGGCATGGGTTGGGGAGACATCTTCATGAAGATCCGCAGGTTCCCAATTTTGGAAAAAAGGGAACAGGTGCCAAGCTCAAAGAAAATATGGTGATTGCCATTGAGCCCATGGTCAATCTCGGAGTGAAGGAAGTTTTTTATGATGCAGATGGCTGGACTGTTCGAACAAAAGATGGGAAAGTAGCCTGTCACTACGAACACACCATTTGTATCCGTCGCCATAAAGCCGATATCTTATCCTCATTTGAGCCTATCATCAAGCAGGAAAAAAGCAATGCTGCTTTATTCAGTGACTATTGATCGTTCCTGATTGTGAAAATACTGATCCTGTCTTCCGTCTTGTTGAACAGTTAATGGGTATGCAGTCAAATGTAAAAAGATGAATTCATCCACTTTTTTAGTAGCGGAAGAGCGCGAAATTACTTTTTCTAAACAAAGGCCATCCGCCATAATATTTGATATGGATGGCACCCTTGTAGAAACTACTGAAGCCGATTTTAAAGCCTGGCAGCGTGTTTTCAGGGATCATGGCAGAGAGCTTTCCTTTGAGGATTATTTCCCTTTATTAGGTCGAAAAAGTCAGGATGTAGTTCAGCATGTTTTGAATGTAAAAGGTGAGGAAGCACAGGAAAATATGCGTCGCAAGATGTATTATTTTGAAGCGTATATCGAACAAAACGGATTACAACTGTTACCTGGTGCGAACCACTTACTCAACGAGTTGAAATCGGCAGGTATTCCTTTGGGGCTGGCAACAAGTTCCCGCCAGCCAAAGATGCGAATGGTATTGGAAAAAACGGGTTTATTTCCTTTTTTTAATACGATTGTTACCGGGGAAATGGTGGAACAGGGCAAGCCTTCACCGGATATGTTTATGCTTACTGCAGAGCGGTTGGGGATTCATCCCTCAGAATGTGTAGTGGTAGAAGACGCTGTGCATGGCATTACCGCTGCGCGTACAGCAGGGATGAAATCCGTAGCGATCGTGAGTACGCATGAAGCGTCACAACTCAAAGAAGCACATCTTGTGATCAACAGCTATTCAGAGCTTAGCTTAGAGATCCTTAAAGGATTGTTTGATTCCGAATAAGTTAATTAGACCAACTGATTGTTTAGCAGTTTACCTTTACTCTGTTTATTGACAGTTCATTTAGAATATGGAACGAACAGCAGTTGTCATAGGTGGAGGAGCGTCCGGCATTTTTTGTGCGATTAATCTCGCCAGGGAGTCAGAAAATGTTAGGGTGATTGTACTTGAAAAATCAGCACGTTTACTGGCTAAAGTGAGCATAAGCGGGGGTGGTCGTTGTAACGTTACCCATGATTGTTCAGATATTCGGGACATGGCAGAGGCGTATCCGCGCGGAAAACATTTTGTTCGGAAGGCGTTTCATACCTTTTTTTCTCCGGATACCGTAGATTGGTTTGCATCAAGAGGTGTCAAACTTAAAACGGAGAAGGATGGACGTATGTTTCCGGTTACAGACAGCAGTGCCACGATCATCAATTGCCTGTTAAGAGAAGCTGATCAGTTTAAAGTTGACATCCGCATACAGACTGCTGTAACTGGGTTACGCAGACGGGACGAAAAATGGGAGATTGACACAGAGCGCGGTCATGTAAAGGAGAAAGTTGAGGCAGATTTTGTTTGTGTAGCAACCGGAGGATATCCCAAGGCTACACAGTACGACTGGCTTCGCGAAACCGGTCATTCCATCGTGCCGCCTGTTCCCTCTCTGTTTACCTTCAATGCACCCGATGATCCGATTACTAAGCTAATGGGAATTTCTGCAGAAAAAGCAGAAATCAGAATACCCGCCTGGAAAATCAGGGAAACAGGTCCTGTTCTGATTACCCACTGGGGAGTGAGTGGCCCTGCGGTTATCCGCCTTTCCGCCTGGCTGGCAAGAGACATGCATGCATGTGATTATACGACCACCGTGTGGATCAACTGGCTCCCATCGTATACAGAACAATCTTTCAGGGAAACCCTGCATGGTTACCGAAACACACATGGATCTGAATCCGTTATCGGTAAATCTCCATTTGGTTTAGCTAACCGTTTATGGGAGTATCTGGCAAAGAAGGCCGGAGTAGAACAGGAAACCTGGGCAAGGCTACCTGCGGCGGTTCAAAACAAACTGGCTTCACTGGTAACGGCTTATCCATTGGTCATTAAAGGGAAGACCACATTCAAGGAAGAGTTTGTAACGGCAGGAGGAATCTCAACCAGTGAAGTGAACCCGGATACCATGGAGAGCCGTTTACAACCCAGGTTATATTTTACAGGTGAAGTACTGGATGTAGATGGAATCACGGGAGGGTATAATTTTCAGCACGCATGGACCAGTGGTATGAAGGCCGCCCGACATATCTCTTTAAATACCGTATCTTGATAGCAGAATTTCAGGTTATGGAAAGAAGGAAATTTCTCGGTACCGGTTTGAGTTTTCTGGCAGTTGCCAATCCCGTTTTCGCGAAGCAGGCGGAAAATCAGCTGGCACGAATGGCACAATATGGTACTGGCGATGCTGTAGATGACGAAGATTTCTGGGGTTGGATACGTGAATCCTATACCATGAGTCCGAACATTATCAACCTGAACAATGGGGGCGTTGCTCCACAGCCAAAAGTAGTGCAGGATGCACACATTCGGTACTACCAGTATTGCAATGAAGCGCCTACCTATTACATGTGGCAGATTCTGGATCAGGGACGGGAGCCGTTGCGGCAGAAACTGGCTGATCTTTGTGGGTGTGATGCAGAAGAGGTAGCCATCAACCGAAATTCAACGGAGGGATTAAATACGGTTATTTTCGGACTGGATCTGAAGAAAGGCGATGAAGTGGTTGTATCCAGAATGGATTATCCCAATATGATCAATGCATGGAAGCAACGGGAAAAAAGAGACGGGATAAAACTGGTATGGATCGATCTTCAGCTGCCGATTTCAGACGATGATGCTATTGTAAAGGCATACACGGACGCATTTACCACGAGGACAAAAATTGTACATGTTACCCATCTGGTAAATTGGACCGGCCAGATTATGCCGATCCGGAAGATTGCGGAAGAGGCTCATAAACGAAACATCGAAGTAATTGGAGATGGGGCACATTCACTTGCTCATTTTGATTTCAACGTGCCGGATCTGGGATGTGATTATTTTGCTTCTTCCCTTCACAAATGGCTAAGCGCTCCTTTTGGCAGCGGCCTGCTCTGGATCCGAAAGGAGAAGATAAAAAAAGTCTGGGCGTTGTTGTCCAACAATGAACCCGACGGCTCCGATATCCGAAAGTTCGAATCATTGGGTACCCGCTCGTTTGCATCAGAAATGGCGATAGGGGCGGCCGTAGATTTCCATCAGGTAATCGGTTCGAAAAGAAAAGAAGAAAGGTTACGCTTTCTTAAAGACTATTGGGTAAACAAAGTAAAAGATATACCTGAAGTACATTTTTATCAGCCACTGAACAGGCGGCAATCCTGCGCCATTGCCAATATAGGCATAAAAGGAAGAAAGCCGGAGGAATTAGCCGGTTCGCTTTTTAGCAAACACAAAATTCACACCGTAGCCATCAATTGGGAAACCGTACATGGTGTACGCATAACCCCCAATGTCTATACGTCTGTCAGGGAACTTGACAAACTGGCTTCCGCCATAAAGAGTTTTGTTGCAGGATCCTGATTGAGGATGACCCGTTATCAGCTGGCCACTTTTTCCGATGCCAGTGCGCGCAGTACGGAAATTTGCCCGGAGTAAAAACTCAGCGTGCGCAGCAGATGCATCAGGTAAAATTCAGTGGTGACAGCTTCTTCGAATTCATTGGTAGGGAATACTTTCAGGAGCTCAGACTTACTGACCTGTTCTAAAGTATCCACCACCGTCTGCCGCATATTTTCCACCTCTTCCATAATCCGTTCGCGGCTTAGGTTGCGGGCTTTCATTTCGGCTTCCTTGTTGCGAATGTAACCGGAATCCCCGATCATGTTGCCGATGTAGTGCTGCATGGCACCAGTTACGAACAAACAAAGGTTCCCGGCCGGAGGAATGGCTGTTTCAGAAGATTTCCATAACAGGTCGTCGGATTCAAAAGAAGCGATCTCATTTTTCAGGCGGTCAATTTCACGGTTGTAGAGATCGATCAGAACAGTAGTGATCATAAAAAAAAATTCAGGGCAAAAAAAGTAAAAAATGGCGAATATATGCGCGAGGTCAGGTAATTTATTTCATGTTTTTTTCTCATGTGTTTCGGGGTGAAATCCTCAACATCGCCTATTTCAGCAGGAATCCGTTGGTGAATTTCAGTTTTTCACTAAAAAACGATGCCCGAAAGTCCTTTTTCCCCTAAATAAATAGCCGAAAAATAGTGGAAAACACATAAAAGAATTACTTTTGCCCTCCCAAAGCAGGGCCACAAAAAACCCTGTAATCTATACAAAAGGAGGACAATTTAAGTGGAAGAAAACAAATCACTGGAAACAGCTCCCTTGACTACTTCAGCTCATGATGATTTTGACTGGAGTGTCGACAAAAAGAACGTCACATCGTACACTAAAGAAGAAAAAGAAAAGTACGACAGTGCGTATGAGAACACATTCCGTACCATTACCGACGGTGAAATGATCGAAGGAATGGTGGTGGGAATCACCAAAACGGATGTGGTCATCAACATCGGATTCAAGTCTGATGGTCTGGTGTCTCTCAATGAATTCCGCGATCTGCACAACCTGAAGGTTAGTGATCTCGTGGAAGTAATGGTGGTGGAGAAAGAAGACCGGGAAGGTCATTTGCATCTCAGCCGCAAGCAGGCGCGCATTACCCGTGCCTGGGAAAGAATTGTGGAAGTACACAAAACCGGAGAAGTGGTCAGCGGTCTGGTCACCAGCAAAACAAAAGGTGGTCTTATCGTGGATATCTACGGTATGGAGACCTTCCTGCCTGGTTCTCAGATCGATGTGAAACCGGTTACCGACTACGATCAGTTTGTTGGTAAGACGATGGAATTCAAGGTGGTTAAGATCAACGAAGCCATTAAGAATGCCGTTGTTTCGCACAAGGCCCTCATCGAGAGCGATATCGAAGCGCAGCGCGTAGAGATCATGAGCAAACTCGAAAAAGGTCAGGTTCTGGAAGGAACGATCAAAAACATCACCGATTTTGGAGCATTCCTGGATCTGGGTGGCGTAGATGGTCTTCTGTACATAACCGACATCAGCTGGGGACGTATCTCGCATCCGAACGAAGTACTGAAACTCGATCAGAAACTGAACGTTGTGGTACTCGATTTCGACGACGAGAAGCGCCGGATCAGTCTGGGTCTGAAGCAGCTTACTCCGCACCCCTGGGATACATTGCCCGAATCGCTTAGCGAAGGCAGCGTAGTGAAAGGTAAGGTGGTGAACATCGAAGATTATGGTGCATTCCTGGAAATCTTCCCTGGTGTGGAAGGTCTGGTGCACGTATCCGAGATCACCTGGGCCAATACCCCGATCAACGCAAAAGAGTTCTTCAAACTGGGCGATGAGTATGAGGCTAAAGTGGTAACACTGGATAAGGATACCCGTAAGATGAGTCTCTCGATCAAGCAACTGACTTCTGATCCCTGGAGTGAGATCGAGAATAAATACCCAATGGATAGCCGTCATAAAGGTGTGGTCAAGAACATCACTCCATACGGTGTATTCGTTGAACTGGAACCTGGAATCGGTGGCATGATCCACATCAGTGATCTGAGCTGGCTGAAGCGTTTCAATCACCCATCAGAATACACTAAGGTAGGAGCAGAGATCGACGTGGCTATCCTCAATATTGATAAGGATAACCGCAAACTGCAGCTGGGACACAAACAGCTGGAGGAAGATCCCTGGAATACCCTTCAGGAAACTTTCCAGATCGGAAGCGTTCATGAAGGAACCATTTCCCGCAAAGATGATAAAGGAGCTACCGTTCAGTTGCCTTACGGACTGGAAGGATTTGCGCCGGGTCGTCACCTTGTGAAGGAAGACGGCAAGACCGTGATGCTGGAAGAAACGGCTCCTTTCGTAGTGATCGAATTCGATCGCAATGAGAAGCGCATCGTAGTAAGCCACTCACGTATCTGGGAACAGGCGAAGGTTGAAGAGAAGGATGCTTTCATTAAAGAAAAGAAAGCTGAAGCGGTCAAAACCAAGAAAGCGGTTAAGGACGTTCAAAGCAAAGTGGAGAAGACAACCCTCGGCGATCTCGGCGTACTGGCTGAGCTGAAGAAGAAGATGGAAGGTGGAAGTACCGGAGCTGAATAGGCCTGGTAATTTTATCGCCCAATAGCATGAAACCCCGGCAGCTGCCGGGGTTTTTTTTATTCTTTGAGCAGATCAAGCTGAAAGTCTGTCAGATTATGCAACAATAAATCTGCTGCCTGAAAACGGGGTTGTGTTCTTACATCCGGATGCGGTACCACTACACAGTGCATGCGTGCTGCTTTTGCTGCGATCATACCAAAAAAAGAATCCTCGAAGCATACGCACTCTACAGGAGCCGTATGCAGGGATTTGGCACAATCCAGATAAACCTGAGGATGAGGTTTCCCAAATTCAAGTTTTTCAGCAGAATGAAACGCATGGAAATAGGAACGAATGTTCAGTTTATCTACTACAACCTCTACCAGCGATGCGGGAGATGACGTGGCCAGTCCTACAGAAAGACCTTTTACACGTACATGTTCTAATACATCATATACTCCGGGCATCGCTTCGCCTCTCCGTCTGATTTTTTCTACCACCGTTTCATGGATGGCCTCAATGGTATGGGTTGCGTTTTCGGGATTCAGCTCATATCTGCGAAACCAGTAATCTACAAACTCTTTGGTGCGAAGCCCCACGGAATGGGCATACAGTTCCGGGGTTAGTGTAATCCCCAATGGTTGAAAAACGTCTACGGCTGCTTCATACCAGAGTGGTTCAGAATCAATCAGCAGGCCGTCCATATCAAAAATTGCCGTTCGGATCATACCCGATGTTACGGATTATTTTGACTGCGACAAAACAAATTCAGAGGTAGAGTTTCTTTTACGAAGATGGTCATACATGTGACTCATCACTGTCAGGTGCGGAGCGGTTAGTATCGCTACCCCGATGAATAAAGCGATCAGGGTTACCGACCATCCATAAACGGCATTCAGCAGGATAATCAGTATGGTCATCATGAACAATGCTAATAGTGTTAGCGGCAGACTTTTCTTCCACCAACCCAGTAGGGTTAGTGGCTGGATAGCCGTCTGGTTCAGATGATTTCGGATCATTGAAAGGGATCGTATGGAATGCCAGCTGCCAAAATAGAAGGTAAAGGCAAGCAGCAGCGGAAGTACATAAATCAGGGTTAACATCACCAGCGTTCTTATGGTAAGGATGATTTTATCCTTGCCAGAACCCTGTAGCGTCCAAATAACAATCAGTTGAACGAATGTAAGTAGAAGTAGTATTGATTGCGGCCCGTCTGCCAGTTCACGAATGGCGTAAGGGATGCTGAATTGTGGGATCGATGTCAGTATCGGGATGACTTCATCCAGATGCGAGATCAAAAGGAAGAAGAGAAGGCCTGTTCCGTATAAAAATGAAAGGAATAAGGTTAATGGACGATGATCGTGTTCACATAGATCGGTTTCTCCAAAATGAAAGGCCGAGATCAGCAAGAAGATCAGCAGTGCCATGCCAGGTGAAACATACCATATCAGACCAAAGGAAAGCATCCGAAGTAGGTAAGATCCGAGAAATTGCCATAGGGTGAATGGCTGACCGGATAACCTTTTGTTCTGTTCATCCACCAAATGGTCAAGCGCTCCATGCGGTATACCTGTCAGTACAATGCTGGCGAAGAAGAAAACATATTGAGCCGTCAGCGGAACGGAATAACCAATCAGCGGAAACATCGAGATACACATCCATGGGAGGATCATCAGATATTCAGCCGGATATTTTTTGAAAAGCCGTGACATGCACATTTCTGATTTAAAAAAAACAGGCAGGCCATGTAGGCCTGCCTGCTAAAACGAGAGAGATTATGCCTTGTCTTCAGAACGACTCAGCGCATAGATAACCAGACCAAATCCGATCTTGTTTACGGCATCACCAATGTTGTAGATGATGTCCATTGAAGCCTGAGCAGCAGCAGGATCTGCTACCAGTTGAGCACCAAAAAGACCACCTTTGGTTCCGAGGATGTAACCCAGCGGATAGATTGCCCATCCAACCAGTACAAACCAGGCAAGCGTCTTGTTGGCTTTTGCAACTGCTGGTCCGGCACTGCCAGCCAGTTTCGCTACATCACCGAACCATACCAGGTACACGATGTAGAAGTAGGCAGCACCACTGATGGCACCCCATACCCAGCTTTGAGCTTCAGCACCGTAGATTGCTTCACCTACATAACCGGTGATCAGCATCACCAGAGAGGCAAAGATCAATTTCCACAGAAGACCCTGTGTAGCACCTACTTTCCTCGTAATCAGGTAGAATTCTACGCACATCAGAGGTACAGTCAGAATCCAGTCCACATAACGGAAGAAGGTTGGTGATTCACCTGTTTCCAGATTGTAGCCGCGCATGTAATAGTAATGCACTGCTGCAATGAAGGTGATCAGGCCGGATACCAGCAAAGAAGTTCTCCACTTCTTGTCGGTATTCGACAGTTCAAAGAAAAAGAACACTGACGCGGCCATCATGGCCATAGTTCCAATGAAAAATGTAAAGGCCGTGTAATTGTCATTCGCAATGGCCGTTACATCAAGCAAACTTGTGAGCATAACACTGATGATTTTGGTTGGTTAAAAAATGATTGAACCGAAGAATAGAACATGATAATTCGTTAATGGTTTCAGAAAACACCCTTTTGCTTGTTGAAAAATCCTGATTTTAAGAATGTTCAACATTGTACGTACCAACATTAAACAATATTTTAAGTAATTGAAAATCAGTTATATGTATATGATTTTCAGCCCTTTTGTACTCGTAATTACTGTTGATCTAAAACTTCTGGTTGTATATAGTTTCTAAACCTGCGTAAAACACTAAAATGAGTATATTGCACGCTGACCGCTACAAATCAGATACGGACATGATTAGATTCAACGATTGGCGACCCATTCGGAAACTGGTATACGCAGTGGTAGGTGCTGCTTCATACCCGGGCCTGGTATTGGTGAACCGCATCCACATATCGGGAACGGAGCATTTGAGGGGTTTACCGCAGCAGAATGTTTTATTTGTTTCCAATCATCAGACATATTTTGCTGATGTAATTACGTTTCTTCACATTTTTTGTGCTGTTAAGTGGCGGAAGAAAAATCGACTGGGAATACCTTATTATTTATTGAATCCATTCACGAATGTTCATTTCGTGGCTGCGGAGGAAACCATGAAAGGAAATCTGATTAGTCGGATTTTTGCTTTGGGCGGTGCTCTGACTGTAAAACGAACCTGGAGGGCAAAAGGGGAGGCCGTGCAAAGAGATGTGGATTTTTCCGATACCGAAAAGATTGACACCGCTTTGCAAAAAAGTTGGGTGATCACCTTTCCTCAGGGAACCACCAAACCATTTGCACCCGGCAGAAAAGGGACTGCGCATATCATTAAGAACAACCACCCCATTGTTGTGCCGGTAGTGATCAATGGTTTTTGGCGGGCATTTAATAAAACAGGTCTGAAATTCAAGAAGAAAGGTACCTTACTTTCTGTGCGCTTTAAAGAACCTTTGCAGCTGGATTATAATGAATCCGTTGACCAGATTCTTGATAAAGTAATGGACGCTATCGAACAGAGCCGATCCTTCATGTTGAAGGGCAAGCATCACCTGCTTTCCGCACTGGACAAATAATCTCTAATCTCTAATCTTTAATAAACAGTGCTTTAAGTTCTGCGGCTTCATCCGGTTTCATCTTACCGCTAAGGATTAGTCGGAGCTGTCTTCTGCGAAGGGCACCATCGAAAAGTTTCTTTTCCTCCTCTGAAACAGGTTCCACTCCAGGTACGGGACGCGGCTTGCCATTTGGATCCAGCGCTACGAATGTGTAATACGCCTCGTTACTTTTGTATCGGTATTGATGGGTGTGATCTTCTCCCCATACTTTTATGTAAACCTCCATGGATGTATTGAAAGCCCGGGTAACTTTCGCTTCAATGTGCACTACATTTCCCAGTTTAATGGCAGATTGAAACGAGATGTTATCAACGGAAGCCGTTACAACGGGAGCATTACAGTGTTTACCGGCTGCCAGTCCGGCCGCAATATCCATCCAGTACATCAGCCTTCCACCCATCAGGTTCCCAAAATGATTGGTATCATTGGGAAGTACCAGCTCTGTCATAATAATAAGACTATCTTCAGCGCGTTTTGCTTTCATACTTTCTTATATGGTTATACTCGTACAATTCCTGAGAAAGACGGGGTCGATATCTGCGGCAATTCCGGGTTCTTCAGAAACCACTACAAAATAGTTTTCATACCGGGCACCCCCAATCACCGGGTCTTCCAGTTGGCCCAGTAAGCAGGTATCCAGATCATAAAACTGTATGGCATCGTGGGCCATAGCAAAATGGGCTTTGGCCGTCAGCCCCAGCCGGCTTTCCACCATGCCGCCCAGCTGGCAGGCCACACCGCGTTTCCCTGCTTCATCCGCAATACGGCGGGCTTCGAGAATGCCACCTGATTTCGCCAGTTTGATGTTCAGATAGTCTACAGCCCCGGCTTCGATCAGTCGGATGGCATCCAAATGATCATTCACCGACTCATCGGCCATAATGGGTATAGGGGATTCCTTCCGGAGGGTCGGCAAAAGATGATCATATTTATAGGACATCGGCTGCTCACAATACTGGATCGAATAACCACCCAGTGTCTGCAGGGTTTCCCTGGCTGTGTCGGGATCCCATCCCTGGTTGGCATCTATGCGGAGCTGGATATCCGGACCAACTGCCTCGCGGATCAGGCGGATCCGTTCCACATCCTCCGGTCCGTCTTTGCCAAGTTTCACCTTGATGATCTTCACCCCATCCGCTACAAACTTACGGGCAGTGGCGGCCATCCCTTCGGGAGTATCTATACCGATGGTCAGATCAGTCTGCAATGATTTACGTGTTCCCCCCAGATATTTATATAATGGAAGATTGGCCTGCTTGGCTGCAATATCCAGCAATGCCATATCGAAGGCACTTTTGATGGTGGTATTATAAGCAATATAGGCATCAAATTCCTGCAGTCGTTCTTCAATGGCCAGCGGATCTTTTCCTTTCGCAATACGTGCCAGATCCTGGCCTACCACAAAGCAGGTTTCCTGTGTTTCGCCCACCAGCATGGGAAAGGCGGAACATTCGCCCATACCGGTGATGCCCGCATCCGTATGCATGCGAATGAATACATTCTGGGTATAGTACGATACTTCCGTGGCGATCACGAAAGGTTCCATTTTTATGGTAAGCTTGAATAATTCTGTATGCGTGATCCTCATGTGAATTCAGATTAAATCGCAGCGCGAAGATAAATCATTTGTCAGGCCCGGATGATCTTTTTCTCCTGTAACCACCCGGTGGTGAGGGGCTTTCCATCCCGGAGATTCCGATGGGAAATCACTTCGCACAAAAAGAGTTTGTGATCGCCTCCTTCCATGGTATCTATGACCTTACATTCTATGATGGCAAGTGCCTCTTTCAGGTAATAAAAGGAATCATACGCATCGAGCTGTCCTCGTTTCCGCAGCAGGGAAAGTTTGTCTTTTGTATGTCCGGATTGTTGCCCCAGATGGCGGACCAGCGCATACTGGTCTTCATGCAGTAACTGCAATAAAAAATGGCCGTTCTGCTCTACGAGCGCACGCGTTTTAGTGCCTTCATACAAGGCCACCATGTAGCGTTTGGGTTGCATGCTTACGGCCGATACATAGGTGCAAATGTGCATGTTGTGAGATCCGTTGGCCTGGCTGCTAACGGAATAAACAGGCAGACTGACTCTGTTCCAGGGTTTACGCATGGCCATCCAGTTTGGTTAGGAATTGTTCAGCTTTATCCAGCAGGAGTGT
This sequence comes from Sphingobacteriales bacterium, assembly GCA_947463665.1. Classification (GTDB taxonomy): domain Bacteria; phylum Bacteroidota; class Bacteroidia; order Chitinophagales; family Chitinophagaceae; genus Pollutibacter. The sequence continues at coordinate 1,352 of CANHUD010000003.1, read as the reverse complement.
TCTTTTTTCAGCGGGCATTTTATCGAAGGTACGCAGCAGCATTCCCATCCGGGGATTTTTCAGGAAGAGATCCCGGTGAACATGCATGAATCTCCAGAACAGCGCATCCCAGATGCCCTGCCATTCCCCTTTATCCCAATCGCCCATTTTCATCAGGTAATTGCTGCCGCTGATGTAGGGTTTGGTGGTCATCAAACCTCCATCGGCAAACTGCGTCATCCCATACACATTAGGGACCATTACCCAGTCGTACGCATCCACATACATTTCCATAAACCAGCGATACACATCATCCGGATCAAAGGCACACAGCAGCATAAAATTCCCCAGTACCATTAACCGGTTGATGTGATGGGTATATCCATCCCGGAGGGTATGCCGGATCACCGAATCTACAGGATGAATGCCGGTGGTGCCTGTCCAGAACGAATGCGGGATTTTTCGGGTGAACCCAAAATGGTTAGTAGTTCGCTGTTTTCTGCCTTCGCGTTCATACACGATGCGGATGAATTCCCTCCAGCCCATCAGCTGGCGGACAAATCCTTCCAGCGAATTCTGCGGGATCGTATGAGCAGCGGCATGATCCAGTGTTTGAGCAAGCACCTGGTCTGGCGTAAGCAGTCCAATATTGATCAGCGGACTCAGCAGTGAATGGTAGAGCACATTTTCCTTTTGCACCATCGCATCTTCATAGATACCGAAATCATGCAATCGTTCCCTTAGAAAACCGGTCAGCCATGTTTCTGCTTCGGTAGCGGATATCGGGTAAGAAAATCCTTCGGTTTCACCAGGGTTTTCCGGGAAATTTTTCTCCGTGTACGCAATAGCTTCTGTTACCCAATGGGATGGGGCGGGTGATTGCAGTCGTGGGATTTTTCCCCCTTTGGGAAAGCGTTCGCGGTTTTCCGCATCGAAGCTCCATTTGCCTCCGAGTGGCTGCCCGATGGAATCGGTCAGGATATTTCTTTTTTTTCGCTGCGCGATGTAAAAATCCGTTTGGAAATACGTTTTCTTTTTCGCGAAATAATCAGCTACCTCTTCCATAGAGTTAAGAAAGGCCGGGGTGCGCAGTTCAGTAACCTGCAGACCACTTTTGTGGGCAGCATGCATTATCCGCCGTTTCAGCCAGTCGTCTGTCACCTCTGCCAGCCGCACCTCCCTGAATCCTCTGGAAACCAGTGTGGACAATAGTTTCCGGATATCTGACCGCTCCTCTGTGCTCTCCACATATTCTACCTGATATCCCTGTTGGATCAGCTCATCGGCATAGTATTTCATGGAAGCCCGATGGAGGATCAGCTTTTTTTTATGAAACGCGAACTGTCGGAAAAACAGGTATTCTTCGATCAGAA
>CANHUD010000002.1 GCA_947463665.1 Sphingobacteriales bacterium | reverse complement strand
GGGTGGAAGACCACACCGGATCCTGTTTTTCTGGCACACGATCGGGAATCGGTTCCTAACGTTTTTATCGAACATGTTTACGAATCTGAACCTGACCGATATGGAGACCTGTTACAAATTATTCCGTGCCGATCTGCTCAAATCCCTCCGGCTGGAGGAGAAGCGCTTTGGTTTTGAGCCGGAAGTGACGGCTAAGATCTCGCGTGTACCGAAAGTGCGGATTTATGAAGTAGGTATTTCCTATTATGGCCGTACGTATGAAGAGGGTAAGAAGATCGGCTGGAGAGATGGTTTCCGGGCGATTTACTGTATTCTGAAATATGGTTTGTTTAAACGGTGATTAGATTTTAGAGAATAGAGATTAGTATTGTGATTAATCTCTAACCTCTAACCTCTAATCTCTATCATGGATTTAAGTTATATTCTCAACGAGCTGGGAGAAGACCGCGACGCTTATTTTCAGGCGATTGCGCCACCCATTGTACAGACCAGCAATTTTGCTTTTACCACGGTGGAGGCCATGCGGCAGCGTTTTCAGGATGAGATGGGTGGTTATATTTACAGCAGGGGGCTGAATCCTACGGTTGATATCCTCCGGAAAAAACTGGCGGCACTGGATGGGGCCGAAGATGCGCTGGTGTTCAACAACGGTGCGGCCGCCACGTTTGCGGGTGTACTGGCGAATGTGAAGCAGGGCGATCACATCATCAGTGTGGACCATCCGTATAGCTGGACCCGGCATCTGTTCGACCGTATCCTGCCTCGTTTTGGCGTGACCACCACCTATGTGGATGGCAAGGATCCCGCGAAGGTGGAAGCGGCCATTCGGCCCAATACAACCTTTATTTATCTGGAATCACCCACTTCCTGGTATCTGGAACTGCAGGACCTTCGGGCCATTTCCGAACTGGCCCGTCCGCGTGGTATAATAACCCTGATAGATAATACATACGCAACCGGATTGTACCAGCGTCCGATCGAGTTGGGTATTGACATTGTGATGCAGACCGCTACGAAATATATCAGCGGGCATAGCGATACACTGGGCGGAGTACTAACCGGAACGGAGGATATGATGAGGCGTATCTTTCTGAGTGAGTATATGTGTGTGGGCAGCGGGATACAGCCATTCAATGCCTGGCTGTTGCTCCGGGGGTTGCGCACATTGCCGGCCCGGCTGGAGCGCATACAGCGCACAACGGATACCATCTGGAAGTATTTACGTCAGCATCCGAAAGTGGAATCCGTGATTTATCCGTTTGATCCGGCGTATCCTCAATATGCCCTGGCGAAGCAGCAGATGGGTGCGGCTCCGGGGCTGCTATCCTTTTATGTAACGCATAGGCGGGCGGAGGAGATTGAGGCTTTTTGCGACGGGCTGAAGCATTTCAAAATGGCCGTCAGCTGGGGAGGCCATGAGTCTTTACTGATTCCCAAACTGGCCACGATGCCTCGGGAGGCTTTTGATGCAGAGAATAGAGATCACCGGATGATCCGGATTTATGTGGGTCTGGAGGATGCCGACTATCTGATCCGGGATTTAGAACGGCTTTAGTTAGGTTGTTTTGATACGAACGGTCTTATTTAGGTATTAGTGATTTTGAGAATCCCGTTTTTTGGTTGAATCTTTGCAGACCGCCGGTGGTGCCGTCGGAATAACCAGGAAAGCTGATGCGTACGATTCTTTCATTCCTTTTTGCCGGTCCTCTTTTTTTGTTCGTCAGCGGCCAGGATTCCACTGTATGGGATCTGCGCCGGTGCGTGGAATATGCCATGGAGCATAACATTGCGGTGCGGCAGGCGGATATTCAGGCACGGGCTACGGAGCTGGTGCTGCGGCAGAGTAAGTTTGCGCGGTATCCTTCGCTGAATTACAGTCTGAATCATGGATTTTCGTTTGGACGATCGCTGAATCGGAATACCAACGTGTTTCAGGATGCGAACATCATGTTCCAGAACCAGTCGCTCCAAACAGGTGTGACCATCTTCAACTGGAACAGTCAGCAACATACGGTAAAAGCAAATCAGTATGCGCTGGAGGCGGATAAAGCGGCGGTAGATAAGGCGAAGAATGATATCGGCCTGAATGTGGCGCGACAGTATCTGCTGGTATTGCTCAGTCTGGAGCAGTCGAACGTTAATGAAGTACAGTTAAAGCAATCGCTTTCCCAATACCAGAACACGCGCAAACTGGTGGAATCGGGAAGTCTTCCTCCGCTGAACGAGGCGGAGCTGGAGGCGCAGGTAGCCCGCGATTCCGCTACACTCATCCAGTCGCAGGCGCAGTATGAGATCGACAAGCTCACATTAAAAGGACTGCTGAATTTATCGGCAGATGTGCCTTTTGAAGTGGATGCGCCGCCGGTTTCGCTGATTCCGTTAGACAACATTCTGGAGATCACACCTGCTGCGGTGTATTCGTCGGCGTTAAGAGCACAGCCGCAGATCCGGGGAAATAATTTACGTTTACAGAGTGCGGAAGAGGGATACAGGGCGCAGAAAGGCCGTATGATGCCTACGATCAGTATGTTTGGCGGTTTGCAGACCAACTTCAACCAGTCCTTTACGCAGAATTTCATCAGCGGGATGACCGAGCAGAATACCGGTTACTATGTGAAAACGCCGAGTACTCAGCCTGTTTTTGTCATGGTACCGGTGATTGGGCAACGCCAGTTAGACATGAGTACTATCTGGAATGGTTATGCTAACCAGTTGCGCAATCAGCTTGGTAAGAGTCTGGGTATGTCGATCCAGGTTCCGCTGTTCAATGGCTGGCAATCGCGTGCGCAGCTGCATCGTGCGAAGCTGGATATTGAGTCGGGAAAACTGGCCATCACGCGGGATACGTTGCAGTTGAAGCAGGATGTATACAATGCGTATCAGCAGGCACTGGGTTCATTTCAGGTGTATCATGCCCGGGAGAAGCAGGTGCAGACAGCAGAGCGTTCTTTTCAGTTAGCGAGCAGGCGGTATGAGCTGGGGGTGATGCAGACCATTGAGTGGCTGACGATTCAGAACAATCTGACCCGTGCGAAGATCGACCGGCTGGTGGCGCAATACGATTATGTGTTCAAGATGAAAGTACTGGAGTTTTACAAAGGACAGGGATTACGATTATAAAATATTGAATAAGACGACATGAAGAAAAAATGGATATGGATCATCGTTGCACTGGTGGTGATCATCGGTGTATTGCTGGGCTTAAAGGCCGCCGGCATCATTGGCAAGGAAGAGTCTACACGGGTGGCTGTGGAGAAGGCTACGATGCGGACCCTCACCGAAGTGGTAACAGCCAGTGGCAAGGTGTATCCTGAGATTGAAGTAAAGATCAGTCCGGACGTATCCGGAGAGATTATGGAGCTGACGGTTCAGGAGGGCGACAGTGTTCAGAAGGGGCAGTTGCTGGCGCGGGTGTATGCCGACATTCTGGCTACGCAGCGCGACCAGGCGGCGGCGGGTGTGAACCAGCAGCAGGCGCAGGTTCAGAATGCCAGTGCGTCGCTGCAATCGTTCAGGGCGCGGCTGGATCAGACGGAGAAGCAGTACCAGCGTCAGAAGCAGTTGTTTCAGGAGAAAGTGATTTCCCGTCTGGAATTTGAGCAGGCGGAAAGTGCGTGGCTGACGGCGAAAGCGGATTATGCGGCGGCGCAGCAGAGCATTCGCAGTGGACAGGCCGGTGTGCAGAGTGCGCAGGCCAGTTTGCAGCGGGCCAACAAGGATCTGGGGCGTACCAGTGTGCTGTCGCCGATGAGCGGCGTGGTGTCTTTGCTGAATGTAAAGAAAGGAGAGCGTGTGGTGGGCAACTCCATGATGGCCGGTACCGAGATGATGCGGGTGGCGGATATGCGGGTGATTGAAGTAAGGGTGGATGTTGGGGAGAACGATATTCCCAAGGTGAAGATCGGCGATTCAGCGATTGTAGAAGTGGATGCGTATAACAAACGGAAATTCAAAGGCGTGGTTACCCAGATCGCGAGTACCAATCGCGGGGTAGGAGGTACTGCACAGGTTTCTACTACGGATGTGACCAATTACGAGGTAAGGATTCGACTCGATGCATCGTCCTATCAGGATCTCATCGACCCGTCTTCTTCCCGTAATTTTCCTTTCCGGCCGGGTATGAGTGCCAGTGCGGACATACAGACCCGGACGAAAGTGAACGTGTTATCGGTACCTATCAATGCGGTGACCACCAGAGACCGCAGTGATACCGGTTTGGTAGCGAAGGAGGAGAAGAAAGGGCCTAAGGAGGAAACTGCAGATGGTGCACCGCAGTCCAGGCTTGCCGAGGAGCTGGAGGAAGTTGTTTTTGTACTGAATGCAGACAATACCGTTAAGCGTGTAGCGGTACGCACGGATATACAGGACATGAATCACATTGAGATCCTGGGTGGCCTGAAAGAAGGCGATCAGGTGGTGACCGGTCCGTACACTGTGGTCAGTAAGCTGTTGCGCAACGGCATGAAAGTGAAGGTCGTTCCTAAGGAAGAGCTTTTTGAGGTTAAGAAATAGGGCGGAATCTTTTATCGATCGCCAGCAGGATGAGGATAAAGAGGTAGGGTAGCAGCGGTGCCTGGTAGCGGAGTATGGACAGGGCGATCATCGACATTCCCAGATTGAGGATGAAGACGATGGACATCCAGTACAGATAGTTGGCATGCCAGGCACTGGACTTCCGTACATACCAGAGGGAGAGGAAGAAGGCTGTCATTATGCTGAACATCATCCATTTGTTCAGGGTTTCATAAAATGTACTTTGTGAATCAGTACCGTAAAAGCACCGGAAGAATTTAAGAATTGCCAGATCCACAGCTGTTTTTGGATGTTCAAGCAGGTAGTTGGCCACCCATTCTTTTTCAGTTATGGGCTGGGGTATTTCAAGATCTTCCTGCTGGATATAGTAGATTTCATAGAATTTCCGGGAGAAACTATCTACGGAGGCCGGGAGAGCGATGGGTGTTCGATGCGGTTTGTTATTAAAACTGAGACCGTCTCGAAAAGAAGGTGTAAGTCCTGACGAGATAAAGGTTTTTGAAAAACTTGCATTGAAGCGTTGCCAGGGAGTGATAACCACTACGATGGGCAGCAGGAAGAGAAGAATACCCAGACGTACCCGGTTGCGAAGCAGGATAAACACTGTTGCAATTAAAATTGCATAGGCCTGGGTTCTGGTCAGGATACAGATTCCCATGAGAAGTCCGAGCAATAGAAGCTGAAGTGTCTGCTGTTTTTTTATGAATTGCAGCAGTAGTATCAGGATTGTAAAGGATAGATTTATGTAGAGCAGTTCACTGTTTGCACCTCGTAAGATGAAGCTTACTATGAACGGGTTAAAGATTACGAGGCTGGTAAGCAGGTTTTTCAGCCAGTTGTTTTCTTTGTTGTAGCCGAGGCGAGAGAGCAGTAGGTTGAATTGTAGCTGTATCCCAACTGCGAGCACAAAGTGAAGAAGGAGGATGGATTTGCTAAAGGGAGCCGGGGATGTAGCTTTTATGAACCCATAATACATGAGACTTGTTACCGGCGGATAGCGATTGCTGATCGAGTCACGGGTCTGGAATTGATTGAACTGCAGCAGATCTTCGGTTTGAACACGGTAATCGCCCAGATCGTAATCGTATTTACCTGTGAAATAGATACCTGCAAAGAGGAGTACAAGAAGGATTAGTTGAATGTTTCGTGTTGACATAACCTGTTTTCAACGAATATGTTGGGTAATAAATTGTTTGCAATAATAGGGTAGTCAGGATCGTTACCTATTAGATTTTTTGGCTGACGAATGTATGATGTTTATTTTTAAAATGTAATGAAAAGGATAATAAGTCTTCTTTACAGGTATTTGCCTAAAAAATGGGTGAATCGGATAGGTGGTAGCCAGTTACTGTCGGGTATTCGCCGCCGATTGCTTCGTCCGGGTGGTAAATTAGAAATTCAAAGAGAGAAAATCGTATTTGATGAAAAGCCTTTCTGGTTTCAGGCTCCGATGCGGACGATGGTGAAGGCCTCGACCAAAGGGATAGAGCGGGATCTGGTCCGGCAGGCGAAAACAATCCTTCGGCAGCAGCAGAAAGATTCATTTGTCATTTTTGATATAGGTGCCAACTATGGGTTTGTAAGTTTTGCCTGGCGTACCGGTTTGGAGAAGCCAACGGATATAGTACTGTTTGAGCCTCATCCGGCTTTATGTTCCCTTCTTCGGGAGACCATAGGGCTGAATGGATTTTCGGATATGAAGGTTGAGCAGCTTGCCATAGGGGATGCGCCCGGAAAGATCAGCATCAATCTGTATGAGGGTACGGCAAACGTAATTGATCTGCCCGAACACCGGAAGGGAGTTGCGGAGGTGGAGCAGATGACGATTGATGCGTATGTGGAAGCCAGTGGTAAGTGTCCGGATCTGATCAAGATTGATGTGGACGGATACGAGCTGAATGTACTGCGCGGTATGCAGGAGACGGTACGGAAATACAAACCGGTTATCGTGATCGAGACGAACGATAGTCCTGAGCTGATGGAGTATATCCGATATCTGGGATATGCCTGTTACGACGAGTTACTGGTTCCTGTACCAGATGGAGAAGTGCCGAAGGACAATATATTCTGTATTTATCCTCAGTAGGTTGGGCTACTGAGGTTTTAGAGGGAGAGGTACCACCGGGCATATCGTCGGATACCTTCTTCCAGTTCTACGGCGGGTGTGAAACCGGTGCCTTTCATCGCTTCGATATTTGCGCACCAGTTGTCTGGGTTGCCCGTATTTTCTTTTCCTTCGAAGTCGACGTTCCGTTTAGGGTCGAAGTTTTCAACCAGTTTTTCGGCTATTTCGCGGATGCTGCTTTCCATTCCACTGGCAACGTTGAACAGGGAGAAGCCCATTGGCGGGTTTGTTGCCAGGTGAAAGACGAAGGAGGCTACATCCTGTACATGAATAAAATCACGGCTTTCATTTCCCTTACCTTTTAGTTCCAGCGTTCCGGGTTGTTCCATCTTTTTACAAAGATCCCAGAGCAGTAGTTTCCGCTGTCCTTCACCGTAGCAGGAGAAGAGGCGCAGGGCGCTGATGCGAAGCTGGAAACAGGTGGCATATTCCTGTGCGATCAATTCGGCCTGTAATTTATGGAATCCATAAGGGGAAATAGGCTTTGTATGAGCTGTTTCGTGAATGGGCAGGGAGGAAGGATTTCCATAGACGGCGGCGCTGGAAAGCAGCATGAGGTAGGCTGAAGGGGCATATCTTCTTAACGCTTCTGCTACCTGAAGAAAAGCCATTACATTTTCCTGATGATCGGTTACAGGCGACTGAAAGGAGGCCTGGACGGAGGCTCTGCCGGCGGCGAAGACTACAGTATCGATGCGATTCTGGGTGAACAGCAACTGCAGAAGTTCATCTGTGATGGCACCCGCATAATGGCGATAGCCCGGGGTCTGTTGACGGTTTACCGTCATGACATCCACGCCGATTACATCATAGTGGTCGGAGAGAAAGTGGTCAACGATATGGCTTCCAATGAATCCTGAAGCACCCAGAACCAGGCAGGTTTTCATCACGATCTTACATTATGATTAATAGAGATTGTTAAGCTTCCAGTTCAGAGCGAAAGTATTTTAATTTTCCGGCATGAGTTCTGCCAACATGTTCTTTGCGTAAAAAAGAGCAATGGAGGCCTGGTTCAAGATATTGTTCCAGTGTTTCCCGGAGTAGTTGCTTATCGTTTTCGGTCAGATCCTGGTCTGCGGAGTACTGGACTTCAAAGGTATCCAGTGCTTTTTGTACCATGATGAATTCTTTTACGCGTACCTCTCCTTTTTCGAGTAATTCTTTTGCGAGATAATAGATGGTGAATCCCATGGATACTTTGCCACTTGGGAGGCGGATGATATCATTGTTTCGCCCGGCCACTCGCTGCATTAACTGGTAAGGACCTTTGTTGCCATCGGCAAGAACGGCCCTGTCGCCAACATCATACCGGATGAACGGCATTGCTTTATTGAACAGGGAGGTTACGATCACTCGTCCTTCCACTCCGGGAAGACAGGGGGCACCGTTATCATCTATAATTTCGACCAGCAGTGTTTCGTTGTTGATCAGCCAGTTTCCTTCAGTATCGTGCATAGCCAGCCAGTCGAGTTCAGCAGCGCCATATTCATTGGCTACGGGTACGCCAAATCCTTTTTCCATGGTGGCACGATCAATATCATCACATACTTCTGATGTGGTGATGGTCAGCCGCAGGGTTGGACAAACATCTTTGAGTATCAGTCCTTTGCGGATCAGGAATTTTGCGAAATAGGCAAGGGAGCTGGCGTAACCATTTGTGTAGACGAATGGTTTACGGCGGAACACCTGGAGAATTTCTTCCATTTTTTGGTCAGACAGGTCAAAAACCGGAAAGCGGTAGCGGCCGGATATCCAGTCTTTCAGACGTTCTTTCTGGTATTTTATCCGACTGAGCGGAATACCGTAGAAGCGGCCTTGCAGATCTGCTCCATAGTTGATATTCAATGCATTAAGGCGGTCGTCAATCATGGCCCAATTCATGGCATGACAGAATTTGTCTTTGGCAAAGAAAAATGGATTGCCCGTGGAACCGGAGGTATTGTGAATGCGTAAATCTTTTTTGTTCTGCCCCTGTATGATTTCATCCAGATCCCGTTGCATATTGGATTTGGCAATAATCGGGATCTGTAACCATTCTTCGTAGGTATTCACCATTGGAAGCTGTTCCATCCCGTTTTCCCTGAGAAGTTTACGGTAAAACGGGTTTGAACCATGATGTTTATAGATGGCTAGTGCATCTTGCAGTAGACTGGAATTGAAACAACCCGGAACATAACTTTTTTGTCGCCTATATTTGATTTCTGAAAGAGTACGACGGGCATTATCGATGGGATAGCCGTTAAGGCGAAGTGTGAGGTAAAAAAAATGATTCACAATTTATTTTTAGTAGTGGAAACTAAAATGTATAATGTAAACGTTTTTTAGCTGAGTTAATTGTTTATTCGTTCAATCGATCAGCGTCAAACTTTTAGAAATGCGAAGTTACAGATAATAAAAATTAAATATATCTTCGTAGGGCTAACAACTGCTTTGTTGCAGTAAATGTAAAATAATCCTACAATGATTGCTGAAAATGAACGAATTTAACCAGTAATTAGTTTTTTATAAAGAAGCCTTCAGGTATGTTACAAGATGAAAAAATCGTGTCAAACACGGAAAAGAATGTACAGTTTTATGATTCGTTTTACGCGCAGACTGATTTAAACAAGATATTCAGGAGACTGGACAAATATGCTTCTTTTCTGGCAGATGCACGCATTACAGATGCCAGCTGGACGGCGATGTATCTTGATAATTTTCAAGATCAGTTAAAAGGGAAACGGGTTTTGGAATTGGGCTGTGGCGACTGTCTGAATGCAGGTCTGATGGCGTTACTGGGTGCGCAGGTGTTTGCGAATGATTTGTCTAGTGTGAGCGGGCAATTGGTGGCAGCGTTAAATGAGCGGTATCAGTTTACGCATCCGATACAATTTATAGGGTGTGATTTTCTGGAGGCTGATTTGGAGGAGAACACATTTGACATTGTTGTTGGTAAAGCGTTTGTGCATCATCTTACACCGGAGCAGGAGCAGATGTTTCATCAGAAAATTAACCGGATTTTGAAAAAGGAGGGAAAGGTTCGATTTGTTGAACCTGCTGAAAATTCGCCTCTTCTCGATAAGATACGGTTTATGATTCCGGTATTTGAACGTCCTTCTATTTTTCAGCGAAAGAAGTTTGCAGCGTGGAAGGAGAAGGATACGCATCCGGATAGAGAAAATACCACTCAATATTATAAGGAAATAGGGCTTCAATATTATGAGAAGGTTAATGTGCAGGTAATGGGTTGTGTTCATCGTTTACACAGGTTGTTGCCGGATAGCACGTTCAACAGGAAATTCAGACGTTGGGCTTTTCGTGTGGAGCGCTTTTTACCAAAGCCCGTACAGGTTTTTTTTGGGCGAATTCAAACCATTGACTACGCCATACCCAGGAAGAAATAACGATAGGTTTTGCGGTTAGTTCCTCAGGATTGCTTATTTTAGCGCCTTGTTACACTTTTGAGGAGTGTGAGAGTATTCATATTTTCATAATATGTAGCGTTAACTGCCTCGTTTTTTATATAAACTCCATTATCCTTATACTTTTATTGCAGAAGCAGCGTTATAAAGTTGCACTTATTTAAGCAATTAAATAACTAAATCCAGTATGAAAAGCGACGAAGCCATAAGTGGCTTTCATTATTCACGTTGGATATTCTGTCATGATTGATATAGGAATTATAATAGAAGACGCGCGATTGGTTGTTCAGATAGAAGAATTTCTGAATGGCAGCAGTGATATGCGTGTGCTTTTCAGTGTGGCTTCGCTTCCTTCTTTACAGAAGATGCTGGCTACGAAGGGAGAGCCGCAAGTAATCCTGCTGGAGGATGGGCTGGTAAATATGCTGGATTACATTGATCTGCTGCGCAGCCGCAGAAACATACGTACGCTTATGTATATCAGTGAGGAAGATGGTAAAGTTACCTCGCTGAATGGCTTTGGGCTAAACGGTTGTTTTGTAAGATCGCAGTCAATTGCTGATCTGCCGGTTGCCGTTCGGTATGTACAGCAGTATGAAGCGTATATTTCTCCCTTACTGGCCGCCAGGGTTTTGCAGTTGATTCGGGTGAATCCGCATGAGCGGTATGCTGATATTCTGACAAAGCGTGAGCTGGAGATCATTGAGTTGGTATGCCAGGGGCTGACGTACAAACAGATAGCGGCGAAAATGTATATCACTTCGTTTACGGTGAACCAGCATTTGAAGAAAGTCTATGCGAAAATGAAGGTCCATTCGAAGAGTGAGTTGATTTCAATGGTATTAACTGATAAAAATGGATAAGACGAAGCAGGAAATGGAGATACACGGAGAGCAGCGCTGGAGTGAGGTACTCAAGCCCAAGGATAATTTACTGAACATCCGGCTGGGCGAAATTTGGCGTTACCGGGACCTGATACAGATGTTTGTTATGCGTGATTTTGTAGCTACATACAAGCAGACTATTCTTGGTCCTATCTGGTTTTTTATTCAGCCGATTTTGACCACAATTATGTTTGCGGTTGTTTTTGGCGGCTTTGCCCAACTGAGTTCGGATGGGATGCCCCGGTTGCTTTTTTATCTTTCAGCGTTAACGATATGGAATTATTTTTCGGAATGTTTTACTAAAACATCTTCTGTGTTCATTACCAATGCTTCAATATTTGGTAAGGTTTATTTCCCGCGGCTGATTATACCCATCTCCATTGTGGTTTCTAATCTGCTGAAATTTCTGATTCAATTCAGTCTGTTTCTGGGTTTCCTTATTTATTATCTGATTGATGGAGGGTATCCGATCAAACCGAATCTGGCCATTCTCCTTCTGCCGGTATTGATTATTATAATGGCAGGTATTTCATTGGGTGCGGGGATGATTTTTTCTGCGATGACAACCAAATACAGGGATCTTACTTTTCTGCTGACTTTTGGGATACAGCTCCTGATGTATGCTACTCCTGTGATTTATTCTGTTCAGTCTATTCCGGAAAAATACAGAGGGTGGGTGATGATGAATCCTCTGAGCCCGGTAGTGGAAGCATTTCGTTATGCATTTTTGGGTACCGGACAATTTTCTGTTTTTTCGCTGACATACAGTGCATCGTTCATGGTTGTACTGCTTATGGTCAGTGTCGTGATATTTAATAGAGTAGAGCGAACATTCATGGATACGGTGTAGTGCCTGACGTCTAAAAAAGCAACAGAGTAATGGGAAATCTTGCAATAAAAATAGAGGATGTTTCAAAGTTGTATGAACTCGGTACGATAGGTACCGGTACTTTGAGCAGAGATCTACAGCGCTGGTGGGCCAATGTAACAGGAAAGGAAGATCCTTTTATGAAGATTGGCCAGGAGAATGACCGTACCCGACGTTCGGATACAAATTTCATGTGGGCATTAAAAGATATTGATCTTACTATCCAGAAAGGCGATGTAGTGGGAGTTATAGGCAGGAATGGAGCGGGCAAAAGTACATTATTGAAGTTGCTGAGTAAGGTGACGGCTCCCACTACCGGTAAAATTTTTATTGATGGCCGTATCGCATCTCTTCTGGAAGTGGGAACGGGTTTTCATCCGGAGATGACAGGTAAGGAGAATATCTACATGAACGGGGCTATACTGGGCATGCGTAAAAAAGAGATTCGACGAAAGTTTGACGAGATTGTACAGTTTGCCGGAGTAGAGGCCTACATCAATACACCTGTAAAAAGATATTCTTCCGGTATGTATGTCCGACTGGCTTTTTCAGTGGCTGCTCATCTGGAGAGTGAGATATTGATTGTGGATGAGGTACTGGCAGTGGGTGATGCTGAGTTTCAGAGTAAATGCCTGGGTCGCATGGAGTCAGTCAGTAAGAATGAAGGCCGGACCATTCTTTTTGTAAGTCACAATATGGGCGCTATCCGTAATTTGTGCAGCAGAGGAGTGGTACTGAACAATGGCAGGATTCATTCTACAGGTACGGTTACCGAAAGTATAGCCGAGTATATGCGGGGAAATCTTTCGGAGCGGGCTGTGGTAACAAGGCCCTCTGATCCATCGAAGGATCTGGAGTTTCTGGATATCCGTGTAGTGAATAAGAGTGGAGAAGTAACAGGCAATATTCTCTCGGGTGATTCTTTTGAATTGCAGGCAACTGTAAATGTTCGACGCTACCGTGAAAATGCCACGCTTTCATTCCGATTTACGAATCAGGATGGCATACCGGTGCTTACAACTGCATTGGATGATTATTTGGGTCAATATCGACTCACCCAGGGAGAGCATTCTTTTCGGATAAAGATTGATCCCAATGTGCTGATGCCTGGTAAATATGAAGTTCTTGCGGCCATTTTTGAAACGAAAGTGCAGATGTTTGATTTACTGGAGCAGGCGGTGAGCATCAACATTGAGAACTATGGTACGCTGTACCGGGATTCTGACCGGAAGGGAGTGGTTGCACCCGTATTCCCCTGGTTAGTATCCGAAACGGGTATAAACAAGTGATTAACTAAACAACACAAGAAAATTCGACTCATGAAGATCTTAGTTACGGGAGGTGCCGGTTTTGTTGGCTCGCACATCATTGAACGGCTGTTATCAATGCCAGAAGTGGAAAAAATCCGGGTGATGGATAACCTCAGCACCGGTACCATGGATAATATCAAACCTTTTCTGCAAAACAGCAAAGTAGAGTTTTTCCGGGCAGATCTTCGCTTTATCAGCGAATGTCGTAAGGCTGTAAAGGATATGGACATGGTTTGTCATCAGGCTGCTATTGGGTCTGTACCCAGAAGCATCGATGATCCGATCAATACGCATGACAATAACATAAACGGATTTGTGAATCTGCTGGAGGCCTCTAAAACGGAGGGAATCCGCAAAGTGGTTTATGCATCTTCCTCATCTGTTTACGGAGATGCAGATTATTCTCCAAAGGTGGAAACCACCATTGGAAAACCGTTATCCCCTTATGCAGTTTCGAAATATGCGAATGAACTGTATGCGGAAGTATTTTCAAAGTGCTACAAGATGAACATCATCGGACTGCGCTATTTCAATGTATTCGGACCCCGGCAGAATCCATTCGGCCAATATGCTGCTGTTATTCCCATATTCATTACATCAGCACTTACCGGACGTGCACCGATCATCAATGGGGACGGAAGTATTTCACGTGATTTCACCTTTGTTGACAATGTGGTAAAGGCAAATATTAATGCACTTTTCAGTAAAGTCGACGGCGGTAGTCACAAAGTATATAATATTGCACTTGGAGGATCCACATCATTGAATGAACTCTGGGAGCAGATAAAAGCTGAAACTGGAACCACAATAGATGCCATTCATGCTACAGAGCGTATGGGAGATATTCGTCGTTCACTTGCAGACATATCTGCTGCTGTCAATGATTTGCAGTACACCGATCTGGTGGATATAAAAAACGGACTTAAGCAAACCATCCTATGGTATCAACAACAAATAAACAGTTAAGAAAATGATCAGGCAATTTTTGACAAAATGGAGTGCAGGGCTTGTGTTATTCGTTTTGTATCTTCAGTCGTGTACAACGCCCCGCGAATTTGTATATTTCAATGATCTGGCCTACATGAAGGACACACTGCTGGGTCCTGTTAAGCCGTTTCGGGAGCAAGTTATTGCCCCGGACGACATGTTAAGCATTCAGGTATCCGCCCTTAATCCGGAGGATGTGCAGATGTTTAATATAACCGGACTTTCCACACAGGCTGGTGGTAATATGATGATGGATCCCCAGACCAGAGGATTCCTGGTTGATAAAACAGGTAATGTCAGTCTTCCCTATATCGGGGAGTTTAAAGCACAGGGCTTGACCGTTCGTGAAATGGAAATGTTTGTTGTGGAGCGACTCCGTAAATATGTAAAGGAGCCCGTTGTGCGCGTCCGTTTTCTGAATCATTTCATTTCCGTACTGGGTGATGTGAATCGTCCGGCTATGATTACTATGAACTTTGAGCGTCTGACTTTATCAGAAGTGCTGGCCCAGGTAGGAGATCTTAAAACAACCGCCGTCCGTAACAACATTCTTGTAGTTCGGGAGAACAATGGTTACCGGACCACCGGGAGGGTAGATCTGCTATCCAAAACAGTATTTGACAATCCTTTTTACTATATGCAAAACCGGGATGTCATTTATGTGGAACCGGTTCAGGCCTATTATGTAAATCGTACCGACCGTATATCAAGATATCTCGGACCGATTACGGCCGTATTGTCCATCGGACTTAGTCTTTTTGCAGTTTTAACCCGTTAATGAACATGGATAATTCTATATTAAATCCCAAGTTTGAACAGCCAGTTACACCGGTAGAAACCAGTGAGAGTCAGACCGATTTCAGGGAACTTTTCTTCCACTACATGGTCTACTGGCCTTTTTTGTTATTCCTGATCCTGCTGGGAGGACTGGGTGCATGGTTGTATTTAAGGTATACGCCAAAAGTATTTTCATCTTCTGCCCTGCTGGCGATTACCCGCGACAGCAAGATGCAGGGGGGCGGCGGCGGCGACAATAACATTCGTATCTCCCTCACCGATGAGAAACTGAGTCTGGAGCGTGAGCTGGAACTGATGCAGTCTCCGGAAGTGATGTCAGAGGTAGTGAAGCGTCTGCATCTGTACAGTGAGATTACATCAAAGGGAAGAGTGTATGCTTCTGTTCTATATGGAGACGATACTCCTTTATTCTACGAAGCACAGAACCCGGATGGTATCAGTAACGTACTTACCCTACCCATTAGAATTGATGCAGCCGCCGGTAAGGTTTTTCTTGATGAAAAACCATATCCACTGAATCAGTGGGTGAATTCGCCATTCGGGATAGGCCGTTTTCAGGTCAATAAAAAAGCGCGGGTTGCGTCCGATCTGCAACTGACGGTACGTCCGATACGGTTAGCAGTGGGATCACTTTTGTACAAGGTATCTGCCGAAACAAAATCCAGGTCATCAGAGCTGATCTACCTCACTATGAGTGATTATCATCAGCAGCGGGCTACAGACATACTGGACACACTGGTTAAAGTATATGATGAGTTTACGGTGGATTTCAAGAAGCAGACCTATCTGAATAGTGCACAGTTCATCACAGATCGCCTGTCTATTGTAGAGAGAGAGCTTAGTGGTGTGGAACAGGAAGTGCAGAATTTCAGATCAGCAAACCAGGCCATTGATCTGGGTTCACAAAGTTCTGCTTATCTGGAAAGTGTGCAGCAATCCGATCAGCAACTGGCAGAGATCAATCTTCAGTTGGAACTGGTTCAGAAAGCACAGGGTTATCTGGCCAGTCGGAATTCATCTGCTGACCCGCTTCCTGCACTGGTAAATCTGGGAGATCCTACTATTGCCAGTCAGATGGGGCAGTTATTCACGGCAGAATCTGAATTAAAACGTTTATTGCAGTTATCGGGTCCTGAAAATCCAAGGGTACTGGCTTTGCAGCAGCAGATAGGTCAGCTGCGCCCAGCGATCATGGAGGGCATTAACAATTACAAAAATAACTTGCAGACCAGTCGGGATTTTTACAATCGTAAGACGGCTGGTTTCAACAGCATGCTGAAAAGTATTCCGCAGAAAGAAAAAGGATTACTGGACATCACCCGCCAGCAAAACATAAAAAATGCGGTTTTCAGTTACTTATTACAGAAGCGGGAAGAGTCTGCCATAGCGGTTGCTGCTACGGTTTCGAATACCCAGTTTCTACGTAGGCCTGATGCAATGGGACTGGTAAAACCCAAGCCGGTCAGCATTTACAGTTTGTTCATTGCTGCTTCTCTGTTTTTGTTTGCCTTATTTGTTTTTATACGTGAATTGATGCACAATAAATTCGAGAGCCGGAGAGAAGTAGAGCGACAGATTCTTGCACCAATTGTAGGGGAAGTTTTGCAGTTTGATGGTGAAGCGGCAATAGAGGGTAGCACTTCCGTTGTGGTTGGACCTGGTTCAAGAACGGTGGTAGCAGAGCAGTTCAGAGAGATAAGGACCAATCTGCGTTACATCGGACTGGAAGGAGAAAAGAAAGTACTACTGGTTACCTCATCGGTACCCGGGGAGGGAAAGACATTTGTTGCGATCAATACGGCCGTTAGTTTTTCATTGTCGAACAAGAAAGTTGTTCTGCTGGGTTTTGACCTTCGTAAACCCAAGTTGGGCAAAGAATTAGGTATTGAGAATTCACCCGGTATCTCCAACTATCTGGTTGGTCAGGTGGATATTGCCGAGATATCCAGAAAGTTGGATGGTTTCCCCAATCTGACTGTGATTCCTTCCGGTACTATTCCACCGAATCCATCCGAGTTGCTCTTGCATGAGCGGATGCAGCTTCTTATGGATTATCTGAAAAAAGAATACGATGTGGTGGTTATTGACTCTCCGCCGATCGGCTCTGTAACAGATGCCAAACTTCTGGCCTATCATGCTGATGTCACTCTATACATTATGCGTCAGCTATATACTGCCAGAAGTTATTTCCCGATGATCCGTGATGCTTATCGGGAGAGAAGACTTCCGAATATGTCTATTGTGCTCAACGGTATTCGTAGAAGGAAGTTCATGGGGTATTCTTATGGAAGCTACGGAAGTTACGGCGGATATGGTAGCCATTATGGTTATGGATATGGATATACAGAGGAGCCGGGGACAGGTAAGAAGAAGAAATCGAAAGGGAAGCGAACTTCGAAAGAGTTGGAATAAGAGGAAGGACAGAAGCAACAATGATGGTAGTCAGAAAAAAAATAGGACTGGTTTTTATTTACAGTGAACAATGGATAGGGGGAACATATTACATTATGAACCTTATCCATGCACTGAATAGCCTGGCAGATGAGCGTAAGCCCTTTCTGTATATTTTTTCAAGGCCGGAAGACTATCAGAAACTGCTGAAGGAAGTTTCGTACCCTTATATGCAATTCGTACACATGGAGGAGAATCCGGATCATCCGTTCCTGCAATGGGTAAACAGAGCAGGAGTCCGGTTTTTGTCGCGGAAGTTGTTCAAAAAACGATTCAGTGGGCAGATTGATGCGATTTTTCCCTTCCAGCGCAACCATTATATCGAATCCATTCCAATGGAAAAAAGATATTACTGGATTGCCGATTTTCAGGACAGGCGATTGCCACAGTTTTTTACTGAGGAGGATCTGCAGGAAAAGGGACTTCGTCACCAGTGGATTGCAGATCATGCCCAACACCTCGTATTGAGCAGTGAGGCAGTTCACCGGGATTGGAAGACCTACTATCCTTCAGCGGGCTGCAACGTTCATGTTATACATTTTGCGGTAACACATCCTGAATTCAGGAATGTAGATTTTTCGGATCTTTCCCGCAGATATGCGCTTGCGACTCCTTATTTTTTTTCACCCAATCAATTCTGGGCGCATAAAAACCAGCTGGTGGTGATCAAAGCTGCGGAGCTCTTGAAGGCGAAAGGAAAGCAGGTCCGGATTTATTTTTCAGGGAAGGAAAATGATAACCGCAATCCGGGCTATGTAGAGGGACTGAAGAGTTATGTGAAAGAAAAGGGTTTGGAAGAGGAGATCAGATTTCTCGGTTTTCTTGACCGTAAAGATCAGTTACAGATCCTGAATCATTCGCTGGCAGTTATTCAGCCCTCACTGTTTGAGGGTTGGAGTACCTCTGTGGAAGATGCTATGGCAATAGGTAAGCCGGTTATAGCCTCGTCACTGGATGTAAACAGGGAGCAGTTAGGTGAGCAAGGGATTTATTTTAGCCCGACGTCTCCTGAGGAACTGGCAGCCCGTTTGGAATCTATTCTTGAAAGCACACCCGAATTCACGTATTCTTATGATAACAAGGTGAAGACATTCGCCGAAGATTTTTTGTCGATACTTGAAAATTAAAGGCTCATGTGTGGAATACTAGCCCAGATAAACCGTGATGTACAGATAGATACAGCTGTCTTCGATAAAATGCGAGACACCATGACGCATCGTGGACCGGATGGTTTTGGCACCATGGTACTGCATGATGGGCGAGTAGCATTCGGACATCGTCGGTTGTCGATCATCGATCTTTCCACAGATGGTAAGCAGCCAATGTCTAATGAAGATGGGCAGGTATGGATCACGTTCAACGGAGAGGTCTATAATTTTCAGTCACTGCGAGACCAGCTGATCCGTTGCGGACATATATTTCGGTCGAAGACTGATACGGAAGTGCTTATACATGGCTATGAAGAGTGGGGGATCGAAGGATTGTTAGAGCGTCTGAAAGGTATGTATGCTTTTGTGATCTGGGACGGGGTGCAGCGGAAAATACATGCTGCACGGGATCGTTTCGGGATCAAACCGATGGTATATTCATACGATGGTAAGCAGCTGGTATTTGCCTCTGAGATAAAAGCAATTGCGGCAAATCCGGCTTTTGAAAAGGAGCTCAGCGAGGAAAGTCTGGCTGATTTCTTCACGTATTCCTATGTTCCCTATCATCTGACGATTTACAAGCAGGCGTATAAGCTTCCGCCCGCGCATTACATGACCTTTGATATGTCTTCTTTTCAATTTGAAGTGAAATCGTATTGGAATCTGGAGACGGCATCGTTGGAAATTGATCCGAAAGAGGCTGCCGAGCGCACGCACGAACTGATCAGGCAGTCTACCCGTGAACATCTTATTGCGGATGTGCCGGTAGGGCTTTTTCTGAGTGGCGGGTATGATTCAGGTACCCTGCTGATGCACATGCACGATCTGGGTTATAAGGCAAATGCCTATACCATTGGGTTTGAAGACTCCGAGCAGAGTGAGCATAACCAGGCGGCCAGCATGGCCGGTTTATTTGGAGCTGACCATATAGTGGATATGGTCTCACCTCAAATGGATATTTTCTCCATGCTGCATCGGATGTCTTATTATTATGATGAGCCATTTGCTGCTTCATCCATGGTGAATACTTTTATGATCTCTCAGATGGCTGCCCGTCATTGTAAAGTGGTATTGTCCGGAGAGGGAGCTGATGAAGTATTTGCTGGATATAAGTGGCATCATAAAATAAATAATTACTACAGAAACTTTTCTGTAAAAGACAGGCTACGAAATATTCGGGAAGGGTTGCTCACATCTAAAGATGTGTATCTGCGCTTGTATGATCGTTCCATGACCGGTGTACTGAGAGAGGCTACCGGTAAAAAAGTATTGGATGCAGATATCACGGCAACGATGAAAGAGCGGGGCCTGTGGCATTTCGGACAGTTTTATCAGCAGGGAATGGACGTCGTAAAGCAGTGCCAGTACATTGACGCATTTACATTTGTTCCCAATCATTGTCTTTGGCGTGCAGACATTTCCAGTATGGCTCATTCACTGGAAGTGCGGGTTCCGTTCATGGATCATGAGATATACAGCTATGTTTTCTCGCTTCACAGATCGGTTTATTTCCGTGAAAAAAGCAAGAAGTTTCTGATTGAAGAAAATTTGAAATCCAGAGTACCTGAGTCGATTCTGAATATGCCGAAGAGAGGATTTAGTTTCCAGCATCTCGGTCATATTTTTGACGACCGGTTTTATGAATTGCTGGCAGATGGAGAATTGATCAGAAGAGGCCTGTTGAAGCGAACTACCGATGTGCGTTCCCTGTCGGACCATTTCAAGCTTCATCTGCTGAATCTGGAGATATGGTTTCAAACGCATATGCGGGCATAAAAAGTCAGGATGAAGAAATTATCGATCATTACCATCAACTTCAATAATGCTGCCGGGTTAAAAAAAACGCTGGATAGTATTGCAGCATCTTCCTATCCAAAGGGAATGGTGGAATGCAGGGTAATTGATGGGGGGTCAACAGATGGCAGTGTTGAGATTATAAAACAGTTTGAACACCTGCTGGATTCATGGGTATCGGAAGCCGATAATGGTATTTTCGATGCTATGAACAAGGGGATGCGGGCTGCGGAGGGCGAGTACCTCATCTTTATGAACTCGGGCGACTGGTTTGCGGAAGGTGCTTTGAGTCCGGAACTTCTTACGCAGTTAAGCGGTGCTATCTTTTATGGTGATTATTTACTTTTCGATGGGGAAAAAAGTATTCAGCAGAAACAGACACCGGAGATTGATTTTTTATATCTGATCATACGTACGATCTGTCACCAGGCGCTGTTCATGAAAACAGATCTTTGCCGGAGATATCCTTTCCGGGAGGATCTACGCATTATTGGCGATTGGATGCAGTTGTTTACCATCATGAAAAAGGAGGATCCGGAGGTAGTATACTATCCAAAACCGATCTGCCATTACGATGCAACCGGGCTGAGTATTCAGCAGAATGAAAAAAGACTGGAACAGCGGGAGCAGTTTCTCAGGGAGTGGTATAGTGAATGGGAGCTGCGTCATCTTCGGCAACTGGGCCGGATGCGTGGCCGAATATGGTATTCATGGGTCATGAAAGGGCTGGATAGCGGGAAGAAGCATCTCATATTGAAGAATCTTTCAAAATGGTTTAGATAGACGTGGAAAAAGTATCGGTCATCATACCCTATTTCAATAAGGTCACTACTATTCACCGGGCGGTAAAAAGTGTGCTGGACCAGACGTATACCTGCTGGGAAATCATTATTGTGGATGATTTCAGTGAGGTGGAACTGACCATGCATCCCGACTGGACGGACTATCCGATCCGGATAGTAAGGAATGCCGTCAACAGAGGACCGGGGCCTTCGCGTCAGGCCGGAATGGATCAGGCAACGGGATCGTTCATGGCTTTTCTGGATGCAGATGACTGGTGGGGGCCTTCGTTTTTGCAAAAAAGTCTGGAGGTGCATCAATCCCGCCCTGATATTGCAGCCACCTGGGTGCAGTCGCAAACGATGTTCAAAGGAAATCTGACCACGATTCGTCAGTACAGTCATATTCCCTTTACTACCATTCGAGAGACGATTCTGCAGTATTCCAGACCGTGGCAGACGGGTTCGCTGGTCTGGAAAAGAGCTTTTTGCGGCAGTTGGGGTGAGTTGTCTACCAATCAGGACTACTGGTTTGAATTCAGTTCATCCCTGAAGAACAATTCTATACAGCAGATCCCGGAAGTGTTGTATTTTGTTGACCAGACCACTGGAACACACCGGGTTGATCTGGTGAAGAAGGAACGATCGCTGATGAATCAGTTCGATCTTTTCTGCTTTGTTCACCAACAGTTGCGGCATACATTTAGCGGGAACTGCCGGATGCTGTTGTTGCACCGTCAGATCCGGGCGCTGCTGAAAATCACGGAACTGCCTGCCCCTGATCTGATTCGGGATGGATGGAATCGTATGGAGCAGATGGCGCCCTTCACCCGTCTTTTTTTTCGTCAAAAAATAGCGTTGGAGCTGCTACATAAATTATTGCAGCGGACTCCTTACAGAATATATTTTTGATATGTGTCGAATATTTGGAAACATAGCACGGAATGGGCAGACGTTAGACGCTGATCTTTTTCTCAGACTAACGCTTTTGTCGCGTAAAGGAGGGCCCGACAATACATCTGTGTATGCAGAAGGCCCCTGCCAGTTTGGTTTCAACCGACTAGCAATATTGGACACTTCAGACAATGGCAATCAGCCGTTGCTTAGTCCTAGTGGTCGTTTTGTAATGGTATTCAACGGAGAAGTATATAATTTCCGTGAGCTCATCCGCGAATATGGGCTGCAATCTTTGCGTTCAGGTTCTGATTCTGAGGTGATCTGTCAGTTACTGGACCGCATTCCATTTGAAACGCTGGCCACCAAACTAAACGGAATGTTTGCCATTGCCGTCTGGGATAAGTTGGCCCGCTGCCTTTATCTTCTTCGTGATTTTGCCGGCATCAAGCCTTTGTTTTATGGAAGGAATGATCAGGGCCTGGTCTTTTCAAGTGCATTTGACCAGATCACCCTTCATCCCTGGTTTCAGAACTGGAGCTGGTCTGAGCAGGGGGTGATTGATTATCATGAACTGGGGTATATGGTGCCACCCAGAACCATTGCCAAAGACATCTGGCAACTACAGGTCGGTCATTTTCTGCGTTATGTACCGGAAACAGACGAACTGGAGGTTAAGCCCTATCAGTTATTTTTTGGGGCCGATCAAAAACCTTTTAAAGCAGAAACAGATCCGGGTCTGATTGAGGAAGTGCATCAGACGTTAAAAAAAGTGATACAGGATCAACTGGTATCGGATGTGCCACTGGGCGTCTTCTTGTCCGGCGGCATTGATTCCAGTCTGGTCTCTGCCATTGCATCGCGTATCCGGCCAGACATTCATACAGTGACCATTGGTTTTGAAGATAAGGAGTATGATGAATCCAGTAAAGCGGCTGAATATGCAAAGATCCTGAATGTGCAGAACGACAGGATGATGTTATCGGCCAGTGAGATGCTGAATATTTTTGAAGAGCATTGCCAGTCTCTTACAGAACCTCTGGCTGATTACAGTTCATTACCCACCTTTATGGTATCGAAGCTGGCCGCGGGAAACTATAAAGTTATGTTGTCAGGCGACGGTGGAGATGAGTTATTCTGGGGGTATCCAAGATTTGCCACCTATGCTAACTCTGCCGGATATTTCCTGATTCCCGGGAGTAGTACACGTAAATTAGTGAAAAGGGTAGCTAAAGCTCTTGGTCAGGACATCACTGGATTGTTGGGGATGCGTAATATCGGGGAGGTGAATCTGACCTTTCACCAGTCAGTGGTTCATTCTGTATTGTCCGGCATTTTCCCCGGAGCTTCTACCGCTGCTGATATACTCAATGATTTCTCGTGCACTGCAACGGATCGTTCATCTGTATTGCTTCATTTGCGGCAGAATGAATTTTATTATCATTTGCAGAAGATACTGGTGAAGGTGGATAGGACCAGCATGGGGAACAGTCTGGAAGTTCGGGTTCCGTTTCTGGACAGGCAGATGCTGTTGCTGGCGCAGCAGATCGCTCCCAAACTGACCATTGGTCATGATACGTTGAAATATGTACTCCGGCAGATATTGTATCAGTATATCCCGGAAAAGGTAGTGGAAAAAGAGAAAAAGGGTTTCAGACCTCCGATGACAGAATGGGCCCGGACGGTACTCAGAGAAGAGATCTCTGATCTGTTACGAACAGATGTGGGTTTACCTCCTGAAATGTACAATCAAAAGGCGGTACTGGCATATACGGATGATTTCTTTGCCGGCAAGCATGGGTATATTTTGCCGGTATGGACTCTGTATATGTTCAAGAAGTGGTATCTGACCACTAAAAATCGATTATGAAGATTGGTATAACACTGAGTCGTTACCCTGTGGTATCAGAAACGTTCATCGATACCTTTCTGTCTCATTTTGATGAGCATGAACTTGTATTGTTTGCGAATGTTGAGAGTGGTACCCGGCTCAAATCCGGTTGGCGGGCCAAGCCTTATCTCAACCATTTGCCTGGTATTCAGCAGGTGCCGGCATACCTGTATGTGGTGGTGCTTATTATCTACCATTTCAGGCGTTTCCGGACGCTTTATCAAAAAGGAGTTCCGTTAAAAAGGCTGATTGCAGATGCCAGTATCTGGACCACGGATGGGCTGGATGTATTGCATTTCCCGTTTGGGAATCATGTTTTTGGACGGGAGCACTATGCCGGTGTGATGGGTTGTGCGGCATCGCTCAGTTTTCGTGGTTCCGATGTGAATGTTTTCCCGGTTTTTCACCAGCTTACATACAAAACGGTATGGCCTCATGTTAAGAAAGTTCAGGCGAATGCCGATGAGCTTCTTCAAAAGTTAAAGGATTTGCATAGCATGCCTGATAACATGCCTGCGGAAATCATTTCTCCTGCACTCCGGGATGCATTCCAGTTAACAGACAACCAGATTGAGTTGCTCTGTGAGAGCAGGTCTTATACAGAGGAACATTTTCTGACGATAGGGCGGTTACACTGGGTGAAGGATTATCCGCTTATCTTTTATGCTTTGTCGATTTTGAAGCAGCGAGGCATTGCTTTTCGCTATACTATTGTTGGGGGAGGACCGGAGCGGGAGCATCTTTACTACCTTGCACATGAATTGGGTATCACCGAGCATATTTACTGGAAAGGAAGCCTGAATTCAGATGCTATACTTTCACTGATGCAGTCCTGTACGTTATATATTCAGTCGTCTTTGGCGGAAGGATTTTCAAACTCCTGTATTGAGGCACAATCTCAGGGACTTCTCTGCGTTGTTACCAGTGTGAGCGGAATGGAAGCCTGTATAGAAAACGGGAAAACCGGGTTTATTTGTGCCAGCAGACGTCCGGAAGATTTTGCGGAGGGCATTATTCAGATGACTGAAATGCCTGTAAGTGAAAGACAGGAGCGGGCCAGATATGCCTCAAAACGGGTACGTGATCTGTTTACCGTTTCCAGACAGCGGCAACAATGGCTGGATTTTTTTGAAACTATGATCTGATGTTCCATTTTCTTATATACATACAACCTGCCTGGTATTATAGGCTTGCCTCTGATACCAGGGCACCGTTACTGGCGGATATTGATAAACTATCTGAAGAAGACTGCCGTCTTATAGATCCTGTTGCGGATTATGAAGATCCACGGGCGATGCGGATGGATGCTGCTTTTCAGGGGTTGCTCAGGGGTATTATTCCAGCAACAGCAGAAGCGTTACGTCCTGAGGATGTGCATACCGTTACCCATATAGGAGATAATTACCGTTTTGTACGTCGGTATTACGGGTTGAAATGGAGTTTGTACATATACCTGCTGCGAATGGTTACTTTTCACCAGCCTTTCCGGGAAACTCGCTGTTTTCTTGCATCGGGGCGAGTCCGGCGAATGCAGCCGTATAGCAGGCACAAAGTATATGAAGGGTACGAGCAGTTTGATTCTCCGTTGGTACGTTCAGCACCAAGGGTATCTGTAGTTATTCCAACCCTAAACAGATATGTTTATCTAAAGGATGTGCTTTCGGATCTTGAGAAGCAGGATTACCGGAATTTTGAAGTGTTGGTCTGTGATCAAACGGAGCCTATTCAGGAGGATATCTACCAAAATACATCCCTTGATCTCAAATTGATCCGACAATCTGAAAAAGCATTATGGCTGGCCAGAAACAGATGCATTGAGCAGGCAGATGGTACATATATTTTATTGTTTGACGATGATTCCAGAGTGGAACCGGACTGGATCACACAGCATTTGAAATGCGTGGATTATTTCGGTGTACGAATTTCTGCGGGCGTGACGCATACGCTGGTAGGGCATGGCCTTTCTCCCAAAGAAACATATTTTCATTTGTCGGATGTTTTTGATACCGGAAATGCACTGGTGCATAAAGAGGTTTTTCAGCAGGCGGGTTTGTTTGACCGGCAGTTTGAAAAGCAGCGGATGGGGGATGGAGAGTTTGGTATGAGGGCTGTGTTATCCGGAGAAAAAATCATTTCCAATTTTAAGGCCATGCGGATCCACCTCAAAGTAGAAACAGGCGGATTACGGCAAATGGGCAGCTGGGATGCCCTGCGTCCTAAAAAACTGCTGGCACCAAGGCCGGTACCCAGTGTACTGTATTTTATCCGCCAGTATTTTGGACCATCCGCCGCGCTATCGTATCTGGCAATCAATCTGCCATCCTCCTTCATTCCGTATAAATGGAAGAAGAGCAGGGGATTGAAAGCGCTGTCTTTTTTACTGATGCCGGTTTATTTACCCCTGATGCTGTATGTAGGGTGCAGATCCTGGGCTAAAGCCACTTCCATGCTTAAAAGAGGACGTATAGCCTGATTGGATATGAAACAGAAATTATTACTGATTGCATCTGAGTTTCCACCCGGCCCGGGCGGTATAGGCCATCATGCATACTCTCTTGTAAGGGCTCTTTCCAGAAATGGCTGGGATATTACAGTAATATCGCCGGCAGATTATGCCGATGCACAACTGGTTCGCAGTTTTGACGATCAGGCAGATTTTAGGATCATCCGTTATCCTGCAACAGCTGCCATCAAATATATTGCTCGCCTGCTTCTGGTGTACAGACTGATCCGGCAGGAGAAATTCACCCGTATTTTTCTTACCGGTAAATTCTCCCTTTGGGTTGGTTTGTTTATTCGCATCTTTTTCCCGGATGCTGAAACCATCGCTATTTTACACGGTTCTGAAATCAACCTTCAGAACCGCCTGCTGCGCTGGCTGACCCACCGATCCATTCAGTCAGCCAATTCAATTGTGGCCGTATCGGCTTTTACAGCATCGCTTCTTCCCGATTGGATTCGACATAAAAGAGTGATCGACATCATACCCAATGGAATCGATTTTAAATTACTATCTTCTTTAGATAGTAAACGTCCGGTAGAGTTGAAAGGCTGGCCAAGATTACTTACCATTGGTCATTTATCGCCCAGAAAAGGACAGCATCGGGTGATCCGGGCGTTGCCGGAACTAAAGAAAAAATATCCGGAAATTCACTATCACATGGTTGGGCGCCCCATCAACAGGGCAGAGCTGGAGACACTTGCATACGAACTGGGTGTTACCCGTCATGTCAGTTTTCATGGAGTGGTAGCGGCGCACGAGGACCTGGCATCCTGGTATCGGGCGGCAGATATTTTTATGTTGCTCAGCGAAAACCAGCCCAATGGGGATGTAGAAGGATTTGGAATTGTAGCACTGGAGGCCAATGTTTTCGGGATGCCGGTTATCGGAGCGAAATATTGTGGCGTGGAAGATGCGGTTGATGTGGCAAAATCAGGTTTTCTGGTGGATGGAGACGATCCGATGGAAATTACAACAGCGGTGGAAGCCTGTATTGCTTCCATGGATGAATTAAAAAAAGAGAGTGTGGAATGGGCGAAAAAGCACGACTGGAAGCTGATTGTACAAGATTATAAATCCTATCTGGGTTGAGGAAACTTGTTATCATATCGCATACAGAGCACCAGCTGACAAAAACCGGCGAGGTAGTGGGTTTTGCTCCAACGGTAAACGAAATCAACGTTCTTTCGGCTCATTGGGATCAGGTGGTACATATTGCCTGTCTGGAGAAATTGGCCGCCAAAGGAAATTCGATTCCCTATGCGGGATCGATTATACGTTTTGTGGCCATACCCTCTTTTGGAGGACAAACCTTGCGGAAGAAGCTGAACATTATAACACAGTCGGTTCATATATTGCGCATCATACACGAACAGATGAAGGATGCCACAGAAGTTCAGTTGCGTCTTCCTATGGGTATTGGATTGTATGTGCTGCCTTATTTTATATGGAACAGGAACAGGAGCTATACATTATGGATAAAGTATGCAAACAACTGGACAGGCAGGCCTGCTTCCCTTGGGTATGGCTTCCAGCGCTGGCTGCTTAAAAAGAATCTGGCAAGATGCAGGGTAACGATCAATGGCTCATGGAAAGGACAGCCGGCCCATTGCATTTCTTTTGAGAATCCCTGTTTAAGGGAGGAGCACAGGGAAGAAGGGGCGCAGATCCTTCCGAATAAACAGGCAACGAACGGATTATTCACCCTGATTTTTGTGGGAAGGGTTGAGTATGCAAAGGGCATTGATCTGTTATTGGAAAGGATACCCGAATGGCCTGCAGATATTATTAAGCATGTGCATATTGTGGGCGATGGCCCATTGCTGTCTTCGCTGAAAGAAGCGCTTCAGAAGAGAGGTATACAGGCAACTGCTCATGGATTTCTTACACAGGAGGCAACGTTTGAATGGTTGAAAGCGGCAGATTTTCTGTTATTACCCTCCCGATCGGAAGGTTTCCCGAAAGTGGTGGCCGAAGCATTGAATTTTGGTTGTCTGCCCATTGTAACATCTGTAGGAAGTGTAGCACATTACATCCGACATGAGGAAAATGGATTTCTGGTGCAGGAGGTAACGTCTGACGGATTTCATCGTGTCTTTCAGGAAGCATTAACGGCTTCAGTTGAAAAACGAAAGGCCATGGCGACACAGGGTTTTGAACTGGCCGGTGCGTTTACGTTCAGGGCTTATTTAGAAAAATTGAAAAAGTATATATTGAATGCTATTCGCTAAACTACTGGATCCCAAATGGAACCTTTTCTGGGCACTCTTCCATATAGGGATGGGTATAGCCTGCGTTTTTACACCCTGGGTACTGATAATTTGGTTTTATATCATTTTCGGTATTCATTTTCTGAGAGGTATCAGGGAATTAGGGAAGGGACGTTTCTTTTATTTCCTTTCTCTGATGTTTTACCTGATCTCGTTTGAGTTGCTGGACCGTATGGCCAAAACATCCCCGTTCATTCCGTATGAGGTTGGTAAATATTTCATGTTACTAACCGTACTGGTTTCTCTTTTATTCTACGGGAAAAAAAATAATCTGGCAATTATCATGGCATTTCTGCTGGTACCGGCGTTGTTCTATGATTTGAGTGGCAAACGTCAGATTTTTGATTTTATCAATAATTTCTTTGCTCCATTTGCTGCAGCCATCGGTATTGCGGTATTTTACAAGCGAAAGATTTCTGAAGAACAAATGGCGGGGATATTCCGCATGATCTGGCTTACCTGCCTGGCTGCGTTGATCTACTCATTTATAAAGACACCGGATTTTGGTGAAATTGATTTTGAGCTGAATGCGAATTTTGAAACCACGGGTGGGGCTGCCAGTAATCAGGTATCCACACTGTTTGGGATGGGCATGTTTCTTACTTTCTATGCTGTTATCAATCGTTTGCGTTTCAGCGGCTTTCTGGTCACAGATATTTTGATTCTTTTTGCTTTTGCTTTTCAGGGCCTTTTGAGCTTTTCAAGAGGAGGAATGCTCATTGGCCTTCTATGTATGCTGATTTATTATTTTTTCGTTTTTAGTGGAGGTAAATCGCGTCTTAATCCGAAATCTATTCTGGTACTTTTACTGGTAGCTGTGGCAGGTTTTGCGGCTTTTCGTGTGGCAGATCAGATCACGGGAGGTAAATTATTGCTACGATATAAAGGAGAAACAAAGGGAACCCTTCTGGGAGCCAAAGATAAAACGCTTGATGTAATTACATCCGGACGGTTATCGATCTTTACAGAAGATATTATTCTGTGGCAGAGAAATCCAATTTTCGGTGTAGGCGTGGGTTCCTCCTCTTATCTTCGCTTTAAAACAAAGCGGGTGGCTGCCCACGTTGAATTTTCCCGATTAATGTCGGAGCACGGCACATTGGGCTTGTTTTATTTTATTCTGCTTCTGATCGTGTACTTCAACCTGTGGAAAGATCCGTTCTTTAGACCCAACAGGAACCTGTTACTCGCTCTTTTTGTTATGGCTTTTGTGACTACTTTTCACGCAGCCATGCGCACTTTCGTCAGTCCGATGTTTTTTATTCTCGCCGTTCTTCAGATAACACCTGTTGTAGGGGCCAAAAAACAAATCAAATGAACGTACTGCTCATCGGCGGAATAGGCCTTGGGCATCTGCCCAGAGGCGGGGAAGAATACAAGAACCAGGTACTGCTGCGTAAATTGCAGGAGCATGGTTCCTGCACGGCGATAGACACTGTAAACTGGAAGCGGGATCCCGGCGTCATGCTGCAGATCTTTTATCATATTTTTTTCCGCACCTACGATAATATACTTATATCGGCCTCTTCAAAGTCGGTTTACCAGCTGCTCCGGCTATTACGCCATTTTCCATCCCTGATGCGCAAAACATCGTATTTTGTAATAGGTGGCTATTTCCCGGAAGCGATAGAGAAAGGTATCTATAAAGCAGACTGTTACCGGAAACTAAAAGCAGTGGTATTAGAAGGTAAGATACTTCAGGAGCCGTTACTGAAAGCCGGACTAACCAATACGGTTATTATTCCGAATTTTAAGTTTTTCCCGGAAGTCAGTTTACCGGAGCGATCCTCTGCTGTCTGTCGCTTCGTCTATCTGTCAAAGATCTGTCGGGAGAAAGGCGCACATCTTGTATTGGAAGCCGTTGCTGGTCTGAATCGTGAAGGTCTGGAGCAACAGTTTGAGGTAGATATGTTTGGGGTGATGGATGAGGGATACCGGGAAGAATTTTTTGCTGCTTTAAGTCCGAATGTCCGATATAAAGGGCTAATTGATCTGATCAATGACACTACAGCTGCTTATAAAGAACTTGCTGCTTACGACTGCCTTCTTTTCCCCACACGCTGGAAAGGGGAAGGTTTTCCGGGGGTGGTGATCGATAGTTTTGTAGCAGGTCTGGCGGTGATTGCCACGGACTGGAACATGAACCGGGAACTGGTGATCGAAGGGGAAACAGGGTTCATGATAGAACCAGAAAATGCTGCACAGCTGGCGGCATCTATGAAAAAACTTATGAATGACCGCACGCTGCTTTCCGCCATGGGAAAACAGGCCAGGGAAGCGGCACCGAACTATCATATCAATGGCGTATGGCCAGCCATCAAAAATGTATTGGAGGCAAGATGAAGATTCTGTATTTCTATCAGTATTTTTCCACTTCCAGGGGTTCATGGGGTACCCGGGTGCATGAATTCACGTCTGAATGGGTAAAAAAAGGGCACTCCGTTACAGTTATTACATCGGTCTATGCCAAATCAGATCTGAAGGCCAGTAAGTTTATTGAGGTGCAGACATTTGACGGGGTGAAGGTCATTGTGGTGAATGTGCGGGTCGATAATAAGCAATCTTTTCTGAAGAGGATCTATACCTTTCTGGTATATGCATTCCTCTCGTCCTGGTACGCACTCACCAGCCGCTACGATGTGGCGGTTGCCTCTTCCGGTCCTATCACTGCCGGTCTTCCGGGGTTGATCGCCAAATACATTCGTCGAAAAAAAATGGTATTCGAGGTGCGTGATTTATGGCCACAGGGGGCCATCGAAATGGATATGCTGCGCCAGCCTCTGCTCATTAAGATGGCGTACTGGTTCGAACGTTTCTGCTACCGGTCTGCAGACCTGATTGTTGCCTTATCACCGGGTATGAAGAAGGAGATCGAACAGAAATGGCAGGGAACACCGGTCAT
>CANHUD010000001.1 GCA_947463665.1 Sphingobacteriales bacterium | reverse complement strand
TTTTCGGTCATCTCCCAGGTATTGAGATAGGGAATCAGGGCTTTCCAGGGGGATAGCCCAGCTTTGCGGAACATTCCGTACAGACCTATGTGGAATCCAATCGTACCCAGTATAAAAATGATCCAACCTGCGCTCATGTGTACATTATAAGACTTCAAAAATAGCTAAAAACAACGAGTATCTGATATTAGCACAACAGGCAGATTCGTTGAGCCGGCAGTCTGTTTTTCATTTGAAATCCTTATATTGAGTAACGAATGAACACTTTTTCCATCCGGGACATTGAAAATCTCAGCGGAATCAAGGCCCACACCCTCAGGGTATGGGAACAGCGCTACGGGATTATCAAACCGTCCAGGAAACAGAGCCGACACAGGTTGTACGGTATTGACGATCTCAAAAGAATTCTTCGTATTTCCCATTTATACAACCAGGGATTCAAGATTTCCCGGATCGCTGAAATGTCCGATGAAGATATATGCCGGCTGACGGCCGAAGCACAGTCGAAGGGTAAATTTGATATTTTCATCAACCAGCTGATTGAGGCCTCTATTGATTTTGATGAGGAATTGTTCCGCAGGGCACTGGATGCTGTTTTATTTCGACAGGGATTTGAGCACACGATCATTCAGGTGGTGTATCCATTCCTCAATAAGATAGGGATGCTATGGCTTACGGGCAACATTATACCTTCCCAGGAACATTTTGCATCCAATATCATCCGGAACAAGATTCTGTTTGAAACTGCAGGAATGGAATGGAAACCCCAAAAAGCCGGGGTACGATATGTACTTTTTTGTCCACCGGAAGAATATCATGAAATACCCTTGTTGTTCATCCAGTATTGCCTGAAGAAAAGAGGAATAAGCTGCTCTTTGCTGGGGGTAAACACCACCCTTTCTGAATTGAACGATTTTCTTTCCACAACGAGTGTTACACATCTGTTTGTGCATCTGACCACCAATTTTACCGATAATGAGCCAGCAGAATTAGTAGAGGACCTCTGTAAGCTTTATCCGGATATTCAGGTATTGGCATCGGGTCGCGTATTTAATGGATTAACTCATGAACTTGAAAACTTAACGCTTTTCATGGATATCCTCGACTTTTTAGTGTCACTGGATAATCCTTCAGCATGAGGTCCATACGTATTTCAATACGTCCTCTTTTGTTATTAGCGAACCAGACAAGATAATCAACCGTTCCACTACATTTCTTAATTCACGAATATTACCCGTCCATTGAAATTCCTGTAGTTTGTCCATCGCTGAAGGTTCGATTTCTTTCACTGCAATACCATACTCTTTACAAATTTGTTGCAGAAAATGCTTCACCAGATCCGGGATATCCTGTTTGCGATCATTAAGAGAAGGTACATGAATGATGATCACGCTCAGTCGGTGATACAAGTCCAGTCGGAACTGTTTTTGTTCCACTTCATAGAGCAGATTTTTGTTTGTTGCGGCAATGACCCTTACATCCACGCTGATTTCTTTTTCTCCGCCCACTCTGGTAAGTTTACCCTCCTGCAGCACTCTCAGAACTTTAGCCTGAGCCGTAAGACTCATATCGCCTATTTCATCCAGGAAAAGTGTTCCTCCGCTGGCCTGTTCAAATTTTCCGATCCGCTGTTTAACGGCAGATGTGAACGATCCTTTTTCATGCCCGAATAATTCACTTTCAATTAAATCAGAAGGAATAGCAGCGCAATTGACTTCTACGAGTGGCTGTTTATTCCGCTGGCTTTTTTCGTGAATCCATCTGGCAACCAATTCCTTTCCCACACCATTTTCACCGGTAATCAGCACCCGTGCATCTGTGGGTGCCACCTTATCAACCGTTTCTTTGATCTGACCGATCGCGGCAGATGTTCCGATCATTTCCTGAACACCATATATTTTCCGGCGCAGTGTTTTCGTCTCTGTCAGCAGCGCATTCTTCTCCGTTGCGTTTCGCAAGGTAATCAGCAGTCTGTTCAGATCAGGTGGCTTAGCCAAATAATCATACGCACCTTTCTTAACGGCTTCTACCGCTGTTTCTATGGTGCCATGTCCGGATATCATTATAACGGGGGTGTCAGGACGAAGTTCCCTGAGTTTTTCAAGAACTTCCAGACCATCCATCCGGGGCATTTTGATATCACAGAATATGGCATCAAATGCTTTCTCTTTTGCCATGAGCAAGCCGGCTTCTCCATCTGGAGCTTCAGAGACCTCATACCCTTCATAGCTGAGAATTTCTGTAAGTGTTTTCCGAATGGCCCGCTCATCATCTATAATCAGAATCTGTGGCATACAATCAATTTTGTGAATTAAAACAGGATACGAATTCCTCCAGTAAACTGAGCCATAGGAGCAGGATTATAGAATCTTCTTCCGAAAGCATTGATATCATTGCCCAGACTGTAGGATTCGTTCAGCGGATTGTCGGCATGTGCAAAAATATCCGTCTGAATCTTGTTTTTTCCCCAGGCCTTTTTCCATCCGAGCCGGAATTGCCACAGCCGATAATCATCCGCAAACGCATCATTGGCATCTGTCAAAGGCAGCGACCCGGTATACTGGAACACTGCATTCAGATAAAATCCACCTTCAAAACGAAGATCCGTACCCGCCACGATCTGCTTATCGGGCACTCCAGTTAGTTTGTTTCCGCTGAAATCGGATGTTGTGGATTTGTACTCTCTAAATCGGAAATCAAAAAAAGTAAGGCTATTCCAAATACGCCATTCCTTGATAACACCGGTTGCACGCCGAAGCAGCAAAACGTCTACACTTGACTCAATTCCTTTCTGTTCTGTTTTTCCTGAATTTACAAAATATTCTGCACCTGCCGCATTTACCCGTCTCACAATGGCATCCCTCAGATTAAATCTAAAGAAGCCGGCGTCCCATTGCACTTTTGATCGCCACATACTACCCTTTACTCCTACTTCTGTATTCCAGCCCTGTTCGGCTCTTAGATCCTGATAAATCCCACCTGCTGAAGGTTTGATTTCTGCCAGTGTTGGACTGGAGTATCCTTTAGATAAGGATGCATAGACATTGATACCACTAGCAACCTTTAGCAGTCCGGATAAACGGGGCAACCAGGTCAATGGAAATGTAGTATTGGTTGGTACACCTGATGGATTTGTACGATGGATAGCATATCTATACGTATTGGTGCTTATCCCTGCCATAATAACCAATCGATCCTCCAGCGAATACTGAAGTTGCGTGAACGCAAAAGAATGAGCAGGTCTAACCTGATCGGTTACACGACCACCAAATCGATTTCCGAAGAAGTTGCCGGTACTGTCTATCCGGTGGTTTCCCCTACTCGATTCAGCTCCAACTATCAAGTGGAGTGTATGCTGACGCCATTTTTGTTCATATACCCATTTGGAGCGAATGCCGATATTCTGTTCAAAGCGTGTTTCATAGTTAGATATAAAAGGGTTCCGGAAGTTGGTATAACTAAAGATGATGGAAGTTGTCTGCGCCCACTGCTTAGACAACCTGGTGGTGTAAGATGTGCCTACAAAAATTGTTTTGTTGAATATACCGGCTCGTTGTTGTTCTGCAGACGGTAAGCTTGCGGTTGCCGGTCTTGCCTGTTGTGGTGTCTGCTGAAACTGACTCAGGGTAAGTCCTCCCGGAGTCTGATAATGTAGATCGGTATAATAAACCAGATAATCCAGCTCATGGTTTTTCCCGGGTTTCCAGTTACCGGTAAGCTGTGTTACAGAACGGCTCATACGGCTATTTCTTCGGTATCCGCTGGCGGACCAGAGGGACTGAAAAATCTGAACACGCTGTTTATCGGTCTGCTTGTTCCAGCTGGCAAGGAGGCCTTTTTGCCCAAACCCACCGGCGGTAGTCTGGAACATACGCTGACTGGATGGAACCTCCTTTTGCTCTGTTGGAAAAAAACTTACCACTCCACCGGTACCTGCTCCATAAATACTCCCCGCCGGGCCCTTAATCACTTCTATCCTGCCGATGGTATTCATATCCAGCAGGTTCAGATACATATTTCCTCCCGCATCTGTGAGTGGCATATCTTTCCAGTACATCTTTACATTCCTGACACCGAAAGGTGATCGTAAAAGACTGCCACGGATCGAGAGTCGGTAACTTCCGGGGGAACGTTCTTCCATTCGAACACCTGGGAGGGCATTCAAAACCGGGACCAGACTGTTGTTTCCGTAGCGTTGTAACTCTCTTTTTCCTATTGTAGAAATGGAAGCGGGAACAGATCGTTGTTTAGAAGGAATATCCAGGCCTTTGATTTCGATTTCGTTCAGCTCTGCATAAGAACTATCCTGTGCCGTTAATTGGTGGGTAATACAGATTGTGAAAAAGAAAATATACCAGCACTTCATCATATCCTAAAAATAGCAAAACCCTCCGGTATTAGCGGAGGGTTTTGACGTATAAATTGAAAGGTGTTATTTCTTCAGATACATAACCTCTTTAACCAGCTTTACAGTTCTGGGTACATCCGGGAGGTATCCTGCCACAAGATTTGGAGCATAGTGCATAGGCGCATCAACTGAAGTGATCCTGCGAACAGGTGCATCCAGGTAATCGAATCCTTCTTTTTGGATGCGGTATGCAATTTCAGAACTAACAGATGCGAATGGCCACTGTTCTTCCACAATGACCAGCCGGTTGGTCTTTTTTACACTTTCCATGATGGTATGCCAGTCGAGCGGACGAATGGTGCGAAGATCTATAACTTCTGCGCTTATTCCTTCTTTGGCCAGTTCATCTGCAGCAGCCAATGCCACTTTCATCATTTTATTGAAAGAAACAATGGTTACATCTGAACCCGGACGCTTCACATCTGCTTTGCCGATGGGGATCAGATATTCTTCTTCAGGCACTTCACCCTTATCGCCGTACATAACCTCAGATTCCATGAACATCACCGGATCATCATCCCGAATAGCACTTTTCAGTAATCCTTTTGCATCATAGGGGTTTGATACAGAGATCACCTTTAAGCCTGGAATATTAGCGTACATACTTTCGAAGGCAGTAGAATGCTGAGCACCCAGCTGGCCTGCAGAACCATTTGCGCCTCTGAATACGATTGGACATCCTACCTGTCCGCCACTCATGGCCAGCATTTTGGAGGCGGTATTCAGAATCTGGTCCAATGCCAGCACAGCAAAGTTCCAGGTCATGAATTCAACAATCGGACGAAGTCCATTCTGAGCAGCTCCTACTGCCACGGCAGAGAATCCAAGCTCTGCGATGGGGGTATCAATGACTCTTTTCTCTCCAAATTCATCCAACATACCCTGGCTTACTTTGTAAGCACCATTGTATTCTGCAACTTCTTCGCCCATGAGGAAAACGCGGCTGTCTCTACGCATTTCTTCACTCATCGCTTCCCGTAAAGCTTCCCTGAATTGTATGATCCTGGCCATTCAAATGATTTTTCGAGTCGCAAAAATAGGGAAAACATCCCTTATATCATGGCAGAATTTCCACTACCATAGCAGAGGCACCGCCACCGCCATTGCAAATACCGGCAGCTCCGTACCGTCCTTTCCGCTGAATGAGTGCATGAATCAGGGTTACCATGATTCTGGTGCCGGAACAGCCCAATGGATGGCCCAGGGCAACTGCACCACCATGGACATTTACTTTTTCATATGGAACATTCAATCGGCGCATATTTTCGATGCCTACTACGGAAAAAGCTTCATTGATCTCCCACAAGTCTATGTCATTGTGAGAAAGTCCTGCTTTTTTCAGTGCTTTGGGCAGCGCCAGAGAAGGTGTGGTGGTAAACCACTCAGGTGCCTGTTCTGCATCTGCCGCAGAAACGATACGGGCAATCGGTTTCAAGCCCAGTTCTTTTACAACGGCAGCACTAACCAGCACTACAGCTGCTGCACCGTCGTTCATAGTAGAGGCATTGGCCGCCGTAATGGTCCCCTCACTGAGGAAGGCGGGACGCAACCCTGCTACTTTATCAAAGCGGATATTCCAGGGTTCCTCATCCTTGTCTACTACTACCGCTTCTCCCTTTTTCTGAGGAATGGAGACCGGAACGATTTCATCCGAAAATTTTCCTTCATTCCATGCAGTCTGTGCTCTTTTGTAACTTTCAATAGCGAAAGCGTCCTGATCCTCTCTGCTGATGTGGCATTCGGCTGCACAGCGTTCGGCTGACACTCCCATTGCCTGCCCGTCGTACGCATCCAACAATCCGTCTTTTGCAATGCCATCCAGCAACTGGATGTGACCGTATTTGTTGCCCCATCGGGTGTGCGTGGAGTAATAAGGGACATTGCTCATACTTTCCATACCGCCAGCCACCACAACGGAAGCATCGCCCAGCAGAATCGACTGAAAACCCTGTGCAATGGCTTTCATGCCACTGGCACACACCTTATTGACCGTTGTGCAGGCCACTTCCGGAGGCAGTCCTGCCTTAAGTGCTGCCTGACGGGCAGGTGCCTGACCCATACCAGCCTGCAGTACAGCTCCCATAAGCACCTCATCGATGCGGTTAACCGGCACACCGGATTTTTCTACGGCAGACCGAATGGCGATCGCACCCAGTTCAATGGCGGACAGCGAACGCAGTGCACCTCCGAAACTTCCCAATGGAGTACGTACGGCTGCAACTACAAAAACTTCCGAATTTGACATCATCCACAATTTAACGTTCAAATAAAATCAGGGCTGAGTAAGGGGCCAGGGTTGGAGAAAGGGTCAGTCTGCCTTTTGATAAGACATTGTCCATAGCAAAAATACGCCATTTACCGGTTGGTATTTCCGGTTTTTTAGGCTGAGCGGTTCCATTAAAAGCAATGAATATTTTTTTCCACGAATCTTTTGAGATGGTACCATCCAGCGTAAAACTGATCAGTCCGTTGGAATGCTCATGAAACCGAAGTGCTTTCCGAACATCGTCAGCACGGGTCATCCGAAAAGCAGGATGGGCTTTACGCAATGCTATCAGTCCTTTTACCCACTCAAAAACATCTTTATTGTCATGCTTCAGGTTCCAGTCGATTGCGTTGATGCTATCCGGCGACTGAAAAGAGTTTTCTACTCCCTGCTTGGAGCGCAGGAATTCTGTACCCGCATGTAAAAAACTGATCCCCTGGGATGTCAGCACAATTGCCAGTGAAAGCTTGTGCATTTGCCGGTGAAGTTCAGGGGATGCTTCCGGAGAAGAAATGCGGATCTTATCCCAGAGGACATGGTTATCATGACATTCACAGTAGCTGATGACCTGAGTGGGCGAAGCGGCATAGAAATCTTTTGAATAATTCACTTTTGCAACATCTACCTGCGGGTGTCGAACTGCTCCTGCAATACCAAACATGACAGAAGGTTCCATAGCAGGCTTACCTGTTGCGAACCCTTTATCGTGATGATCAAATACACTGCCTTTTATACCGTCCCGGATATCATCACTGAACACTGCAATATCCTTCAGCAGGGAAGCATTTTTTTTCAATGCCCGCTGTTCATCCGGAAGAGGGCTGGCACCGGCGGTCCAACCTTCCCCGTACAGAAGAATATCCGGCTTTATTTTTCGCAATTCAGCAGCTATAGTATTCATGGTCTCGATATCGTGAATACCCATCAGATCAAAACGAAATCCATCGATATGAAATTCTTTAACCCAGTATTGAACGGACTCCAATATGAACTTTCGCATCATAGGCCGTTCACTGGCGGTTTCATTGTTACAGGCAGATGCGTTGGAAAACCCTCCAGCCTTGTTTTGACGGTAATAATAGCCGGGAACCAGCTGATTGAACCATGAGTTTTCCGTTAGCATAGTATGATTGTATACTACATCCATCACCACCCGGATGCCCTGTCTGTGGAGCGCCTGAATCAATTCCTTGAATTCACGGATTCTGTCATATGGACTGAACGGATCAGTTGCATATGATCCTTCCGGAACATTGTAATTTAAAGGATCATAGCCCCAGTTGTATTGGGGGGAATCTGTTTTAGTTTCATCAATGGTGAAGAAATCATAGCTTGGGAGAAGATGAACATGGGTGACTCCCAGTTCACGTAGGTGATCGATGCCCGTAGTTAAACCAAATTGGTTCGTACTCCCCTTTTCTGTTAGCCCCATGAACTTCCCCTTTGCCATAATACCTGAAGAGGGATGGATACTTGCATCTCTGACATGCAGTTCATAGATGATGGCATCGGTTGCCTGTCTGAATGCCGGAGAAAGATCAGAAGACCAGTTTTTCGGATTTGTTTTCTGAAGATCGCCGATGTATCCTCTTCTTCCGTTTACCCCTACCAGTTTTACATACGGATCCGGCACTTCATCATTCCATTTACCGGCTATCCGGGTTCTAAATGTATAGAACATCCCATTCCGCTCTCCCGGTACCCCGATGATCCAGGTACCGTTTTCTGCTTTCTGCATATTGATCCGTTGAAGAGGATCGCCCCCAAGGGATGTTTTATAGAGGGAAAGCTGTACCTCGTCTGCAAGGGGAGCCCAGATTCTGAATCGAAAACCTTCGGGTGTGAGCGTCATACCCAGATCATCCCCTGTATACAGCGGGAAGCGGTTCTTATCTTCAAATTGTGCAAAGACGGGCATATAAAAAAGAAGCAGGAGGACGATCCACACCCTCCTCTTCGAATGCTGGTTCATCATTGTGTAAAAATAACACTTTGATTCAAAGTTTGTCATTAAAGTCCCAGAAAGGCTTTAAAATCTGTTTCCAGATTTTAAAGGGTATGACAGAGCAATTCGTATCTGTCTGCCAGCCTATCATGCTTAGCCAGCGTTACAGCTAAAAGGTATCAGTTACAAACCTATGCTATCGAGTAGTGTTGAACAACGGCTAATATTTTGAAGGATTATGATAAATATCATCAGCTGCCAATGCGATTTTTGTTATATTTTGCTCAGGTTTTTATCAAACTATTATGGGGATTCAACGAAAATTGCTGATTCTGGGTGGTATTGCCGCCGGAATTACAGCCTTGTGGTATGGAATGGGCAATGCATCCGCTTCTTCGGAAACGGGATCTGGCAATGTACTGCCGGATGTGGTGGATTATAATTTCCATGTTCGGCCTATTTTATCTGATCGTTGTTTTAAATGCCATGGTCCGGATGCCAACAAGCGGGAAGCCGGATTGCGACTTGATACGGAAGAGGGAGCATATGCCGCGCTGAAAGAAAATGCCGGCCAGCATGCAATTGTGCCGGGAGATCCTTCCAGATCTGCCATGTATGCCCGACTCATTACAACGGATACGGCAGAGCTTATGCCGCCGCCCTCAGAAAATCTTCCACTGAACGATTATGAGATCCGGCTTATAGAAAAATGGATCAAACAGGGAGCCAAATACAAAAAGCACTGGGCGTTCATTCCCCCGGTGAAACCGGCATTGCCCAAAGTAGACCAGACCGACTGGCCGAAGCAGCCTTTTGATCATTTCGTGCTGGCCGCTATGGAACAGAGAGGGTTTAGTCCTTCAGATGAAGCCGATAAAGAGCGGCTTCTCAAGCGCGTGAGCATTGATCTGACCGGCCTTCCA
The DNA here is from genome assembly GCA_947463665.1 of Sphingobacteriales bacterium. Lineage (GTDB taxonomy): Bacteria > Bacteroidota > Bacteroidia > Chitinophagales > Chitinophagaceae > Pollutibacter. Next base: position 25,986 of record CANHUD010000001.1, on the reverse strand, counting down.
CCTTCGCAGGAAATGCAGGACCGATTTCTCAAAGATGATTCGCCGCAGGCCTATGAACGAATGGTGGATGAATTGCTGAAATCACCCCATTATGGGGAAAGAATGGCTGTTCCCTGGCTGGATCTGTCAAGGTATGCCGACAGCCATGGCTATCAGGATGACGGGCTTCGTACCATGTGGCCCTGGAGGGATTGGGTGATCCATGCCTTTAACAAGAATTACTCCTACAAACAATTTGTGCAGTGGCAGCTCGCCGGCGATCTGATGCCGAATCCATCGATCGAGCAGGTGATGGCTACAGGGTTTAACAGGAATCATAAGATTACCCAGGAAGGTGGAGTGATTGATGAGGAGTATAGGGTAGAATATGTCACAGACCGAACCAACACATTCGGCAAAGCCTTTCTTGCCCTGACGTTTGAATGTTCGAAATGTCATGATCACAAATACGATCCGATTTCTCAGCGTGACTATTATGGCACCTTTGCCTTTTTTAACCAGGTGGAGGAAAAAGGGTTTGTAGGCGATATCAGCCTGGCTTCACTTGGAGATCCTCCTGTGATCCAGATTACGAGTAGACAAGTGGATTCTGTTTTGAGGTTCATTAACAAAAAGGACACCGCTCCGGTAACCGTAATGGTGATGAAAGATCTTGAAAAAGGACGGCCAACCCGGTTGCTGAGCAGGGGTGCCTATGATGCTCCGGCCGATACGGTTCCTTTTGCAACACCCGCTTCCGTATTACCCTTTGACCTTTCCCGGTATCCTCAAAACCGTTTAGGGCTGGCACAGTGGCTGTTTCATAAAGACAATCCTCTTACTTCACGGGTATTTGTCAACCGTGTCTGGGCTCAGTTTTTTGGAAGAGGTATTGTCAAGACGGTTGGCGATTTTGGCATGCAGGGTGAATTACCTACCCATCCGGAATTGCTGGACTGGCTGGCAGTGGATTTTGCTGAAAATGGATGGGATATCAAGCGACTGGTGAAGCAGATCGTTTTATCGGCCACCTATCAACAGTCAGCAGAAGTTACCAACAGAAAAAGAGAACGTGATCCGGAGAATGTCTGGCTATCTAGGTTTTCTCGCAAACGTATGAGCGCAGAAGAGCAACGGGATCTGGTGCTGGCTGCCAGCGGACTACTGGTCCGGGAAATCGGCGGGCCCAGTATGAAACCCTATCAGCCCAGAGGAATCTGGGAGGCGAGTACCTCCGGAAGGGGCCAGTTAGCCAAGTATGTGCAAGATCACGGGGACAGTCTGTATCGCCGTACGCTCTACACGTTTATCAAGCGCACCGTACCCCCCCCTTCCCTGCTGGTGTTTGATGCCAGTAACCGGGATCAGTGCGAAGTGAGCCGGACACTGACCAGCACTCCGTTACAGGCACTGGTGCTGATGAATGACCCACAGGTGCTGGAAGCCTCCCGCGTGATGGCAGAACGATATTTGTCGAAAGGTCTATCCGATGAAGTACTCATTCGCTCCATATTCAAAGCCATTGTTTGCCGGAATCCGACGAAAAAAGAGAGCAGCATGCTGCTGGATTATTTTGACCGGGAGCAACAGCAGTTTGCGGCTCAACCTGCACGTGCGGCAAAATGGCTCTCCATGGGTGAATATCCGAGAGTACCGAAACTGAATGAGCCTAAAGCAGCAGCGCTGATGCAGGTTGTACATACAATCTTTAATCTTGACGAAAGCGGAAATAAATACTAATGAAACAGGATCTTCATAACTACCGATTGAATGTAACACGCCGGCGTTTTCTTACCGGTGCGGGACTAAGTTTAGGAACCATTGGTCTAGGATCCTTATTGGCCCCCGGCCTGCTCAAAGGATCCGGAGCGGAAGAACAGAGTCTGCCTCTGGGTATTCCTCATTTTGCGCCTAAAGCCAAACGGGTCATCTATCTTTTCCAAAATGGTGCTCCCTCCCAACTCGAGAGTTTTGATTACAAACCCATGCTAAACCAAATGGAGGGACAGGATCTTCCTGCCTCTATCCGAATGGGACAGCGACTTACCGGGATGACAGCTAACCAGCAAAAATTCCCACTGGTAGGTTCACGCTTCCCCTTTCATCAGCATGGGCAATCTGGAGCATGGATAAGTGATCTGTTTCCAAATATTGCGAGCATTGCGGATGACATTTGCATTGTAAAAACCGTTCATACGGAAGCGATCAACCACGATCCGGCCCTTACCTTCTTTCAGACGGGAGCCCAGCAGGGGAACCGTCCGAGTATGGGTGCCTGGCTGAGTTACGGACTGGGTAGCGAAAACAAGAATCTCCCCTCCTATTGTGTATTGCTGTCTAAAGGAAAAGGGAACGGACAGGGCGTATATTCCAAATTATGGAGCAATGGCTTTCTGGAGTCAAGCCACCAGGGCGTAGTATTCAGCAGCGGAGAAGATCCCGTTTTATATCTGAATAATCCGGAGGGGCAGGATAAAATTTCCCGCAGATCCATGTTAGACCAGATCGGAAGTCTGAACGAACTGGCCTATCAGCATTTTGGGGATCCGGAGATTGCCAATAAGATTCAGCAGTATGAAATGGCCTACCGAATGCAGACCGCGGTTCCGGAACTTACCGATATGTCAAGAGAACCGGATCATATCATTCGGATGTATGGATCCGATGCGCTTGTACCGGGAACATTTGCAGCCAACTGTCTGCTCGCCAGAAAACTATCCGAATCCGGCGTTCGATTTGTTCAGTTGTATCACCAGGGATGGGATATGCATGGTAATCTGGTGAATGAGATGCCCATGCAGGCGAAAGATGTGGACAGAGCTTCTGCCGGTCTGATTATGGACCTGAAACAGCGTGGCCTACTTGATGAAACACTCGTTATCTGGGGAGGTGAGTTTGGCAGAACCAACTACAATCAGGGAACCTTCAGCAAGGATAACTATGGTCGGGATCATCATCCGCGTTGTTTTTCCATCTGGATGGCCGGAGGCGGAATCAAGCCGGGTACTGTTTACGGGGAGACTGACGAATTTGGATACAACATCGTAAAAGACCCGGTTTCTGTGCACGATCTGCACGCTACGCTGTTGCATCTGCTAGGTCTGGATCATGAGAAACTGACCTTTAAGCATCTGGGGCGCAGGTACCGACTGACCGATATTGCGGGGAATGTTATTGATGGATTAATGGCGTAGGTATGAAATCGATCAAACAGATACTTTTATACCTGCTTCTTTGTCTGAATATCCTGCTTGTTTTCCTATCGCTGGTATCCGACAAGCTGGTGGTACCAGAATGGCTTTCGCTGATGGGACGCTTGCATCCTGTACTCCTGCACTTCCCGCTGGCACTGATGCTGGTGAGCATATTGCTGTATTTTTTCCGCGGGAAACTGGGAATTCAGCAGCGGAGTATTTTTCAGCTGTTGTTTTTTCTTGGAGCACTTTCTGCTGCGGCCACAGCACTTCTTGGTCTTTTTCTTTCTACGGAAGGCGGGTATGATGAGAACACCTTAACCCGGCATCAATGGTCAGGTGTTGCCATTTCTGTTCTTGCTTACCTGGTTTTCCTGATCTACAGGCAACCATCTGCTGAACGCTGGCTTATTCTAACCAGCACAGCGTCCATGGTGGTACTGGTTTGGGGGAGCCATCAGGGTGGAGTACTCACACACGGTGAAGATTTTCTTTCTTTCCGTTCAGAAAAAGAAGAGGTGCCTTCTGTGGAAATCACTGACACCTCTATGGTTTATGCAGCCCTGGTCGAACCAGTGTTGCGAAACAAATGTTATTCCTGCCACAATAACCAGAAATCAAAGGGAGAGCTGGTGATGACATCTGTAGAACAACTGCTGAAAGGTGGTAAGACCGGGAAACTATGGGTGGCAGGAGATCCGCTGAACAGCCATATTGTGGAGCGACTGGATCTGCCGGAAGAAGATAAAAAACACATGCCTCCCAAAGGCAAGGCACAGGTTACCAAGCGGGAACAGGAACTCATTGAGGCATGGATCCAGTCTGGGGCCGATGTGAGCAAACGAATTTCAGACTACCCGGTGCAGGATAGTTTCCGGATATTTCTGGCTCGATTCATTCAGAAACCCGCTAGTGTTGCAAAATCCTATGGATTTGCCGCTGCTTCTTCAAGTGATATCGAAGCTGCACAGTCGCCTTATTGCTATATCTCTCCGGTAGCAGCCGGTTCTCCGGCATTGCAGGTTCGTTTTCTGATTCGTTCAGGATTTACCGTAGATCTGCTAAAAAAGTTAAATGGAATCCGTCAACAGGTGGTGCAGATCAATCTGGCCAATATGCCGCTGAAAGATGAGGATGTTTCCTTGTTACGGGAGTTCCAGAATCTGGAAATTCTGAACCTGAACGGGACGGATATTACCGAAAAGGGATTGGAAAAACTGAAAGAAAACCGGGCACTTTATTCGCTGGCCCTCTCTAATACGAAAGTCGCATTTTCCGGCTTTGAGCAGCTCGCTGGTTCTATCCCGTCGCTACGACAGGTATATTGCTGGAACACTGTTATGGATTCTGCGGGAGTTACGAAACTGAAGACGAGAAATACCCGGCTGAACTGGTATCTTGGTTTTGTACCGGATAAGAACGAACTGCTTCAGTTAACCACTGCCCTGTTGGCAGACAATGATTTTTTTGTTTTAGGGCCCAAAGATTCCGTGCGTTTTAAGCATCCCATGCCCGGTGCCATCATCCGGTATACGCTGGATGGTTCCGCACCCGACAGTCTAAGGTCACCCGCTTATTCCACACCGCTTCATTTTACCCGGGCCACAAGAGTCCGAACCATTACGGTGAGACCAGGATGGCTTACCAGTGATACAACCGATCATACATTTTTTGTACGATCGGCCTTCAATCCTACCTTCACGCGTTTTGTTCTTCCGCCCGATAAGAATTATACGGCACAGAAAGAGGCCACTCTTTTTGACAACCGTAAAGGTGATCCTGGTAATTTCAGGGAAGGTTTCATCGGCACCAAAGAAAATCCATTTGAACTACTTTGCGGATTCAGTGAGTCTAAACAGATTGGAGAGGTTCTGGTTAGTACGCTAAAGAATACAGGTTCCTACATCATGCCACCCCAACGGGTGGAATTATGGGCCGGACAGGATTCGGTGAATATGAAAAAGATTTCGGAAGTAATTCCCGTTCAGCCATCACAGCATCAGATGAACAGAATAGAGCTGCAGCGGTTACCGGTAAATGGAAGTTATCGTTATTTCCGATTAAAGCTTCTTAACGTACAGAAGCTTCCCAGCTGGCATGACGGACGCGGAACGAAGGGATGGGTATTTTTGGATGAAGTCTTTTTTAACTAGTGTATAGCGCCGATAATTTTACATCATCGTGGCCGGAAATGCTTAATTTTCCGGCCCGATGATTCCACAGGAGACTATACAGCAGATACAAAACCGGATCGACATCATTGATGTTGTCGGTAGTTTTGTAAAACTTCGGAAGAGAGGCACCAATTACCTCGGACTTTGTCCTTTTCACAACGAGAAAACTCCGTCTTTTACGGTTTCCGCATCCAAGGAAATCTATAAATGCTTCGGATGCGGTAAGTCGGGCAATACCATCAGTTTTGTGATGGAACATGAGCGTTACTCGTATGTAGAAGCGCTCAAGTGGCTGGCAGCACGTTACAACATTGAAATTGAGGAAACCTATTCCAACCCGGAACAGCGCCAGCAGCAGCAGACAGCCGAATCGTTATTCATTCTCAACAAATTTGCACAGGAATATTTTTCCAGGATGATCTGGGAAAATGATGAAGGTAAATTAGCCGGATTGGGATATTTGAGGGAGCGTGGATTTACAGATGACATCATTCGTAAATTTCAATTGGGTTATTGTCTGGAAGACGGTCGTTCTTTTTCGACGGCTGCAACGGAGCAGCAGTATAATCCGGAACTACTGGTAAAAAGTGGATTGTCGGTTTCCCGGGAATGGGGCGTAAGCGATAATTATCGGGGTCGCGTTATTTTTCCGATACACAACCAGAGCGGCAAGGTATTAGGATTTGGTGCCCGGTTGATCCGGAAGAACGATAAAGCACCCAAATACATCAACACTCCGGAAAATGAGATATACAGCAAGAGTCGGGTGCTCTATGGGATGTATTTTGCCCGTCAGGCCATTGGCCAGCAGGATGAATGTCTGCTGGTGGAGGGGTACACCGATGTGATATCCCTTCACCAGGCGGGAGTGGAGAATGTGGTGGCGTCCAGTGGTACAGCGCTGACAGTGGAGCAGCTTCGGCTGATCCGAAAATTCACCCAGCGGCTGACGATCATTTACGATGGGGATAGTGCCGGCATCAAGGCAGCAACCCGCGGTTTGGATCTGGCGCTTGAGGAGGGACTGAATGTTCAATTGGTGCTGATTCCAGGTGGTGAGGATCCTGACAGCTATGTCCGTAAGGTAGGCGCTGCTTCATTCAGAGATTTTATTCAGCAGGAAAAAAAGGATATCATTCTTTTTCAGCTGGAGGTAGCGATGAAGGATATGGGAGATGACCCGGCAAAGAAGTCATCGCTGGTGAAGCAGATTGCAGAATCGATTTCCCGTATTCATAAAGCAGAAGATTTTACCCGTCAGCAGCATTATATTCAGCGATCTGCCGAATTACTAAAAATTGATGAGGGGGGCCTGACCAATCTGGTCAATAAACACATTCGGGACAGATTGCAGGCTGAAGAGCGAAAACAACAACCAAGATCTGAGAATCCCGACATTCCATTTTCTGAAGAAGCGGGGTTTGATGAAGCATCATTGGAGACCCTGGATTTGCTTTCAAGGGATGAATATCAGGAAAAGGCTGTTGTCAGATGCTTGATGGAATTTGGCATGAAACCATGGGATGAAGAGCGAACGGTAGCGGACTATCTTTTAGCGGAGTTTGACGAGAACGGTTTGGAAGAGTTATTTGACCATAAGCCATTGTTGCGATTGGTGGAACAGTACCGGCAGTGGTATGATCAGGGCGTTTTGCCCACTTCAAAACTTTTTCTTTACCATGAGGATCATGAGATCAACACACTGGCGGTGTCACTGATGGACAATTCAGCTTTTGAGATCAGTCCGAACTGGCATGAAAAATTTGATCGGGCAGTACCTACCCGGGAGGAACAGTATCAGACAGAGGTAAGAAGTTGTATTCAGTATTTGAAACTCAGGAAGATCAAGCGTCTCATCCTGGAAAATCAGAAAGATTTGGAGAAGAATACCGATCCGTCACTTTTGATCAATCTTTTAGAGACCCATCAGCACCTGAAACAGTTAGAAGTAGAAATTGGGAAAAGTCTGGGTGTGGTAATCTTAAAGTGATCAGTCCACCGCAACCATAACAGGCGTGAGTTTTGCAAAGCGGAGTGCTGTCCATACATGATCGAGCTCAATTTCTTCCATGGATTCAAATCCTTTGGAACGTAAGCAGGTCCAGGTACATTGACGGTTCAGATCACTGACAATCTTTGAAGTTGCTTTAGGAAATGCGATCCATAGTTTTCCTTCATCATGGAGTGCCGGAAGCACGTCCTGCATGATATTTGACAATTGGAGCTGGTTAATGGAAAAGACCAGAGCAAAGTCAATTTTCCGTGATTTAAGTAAAGGTGTAACGCTTTTTGCGAATGCGACCTTGGCAAATTGCTTCTCAATAGAAGAAGGAAGACCTTGAACGAGCAGATTTTTCTCTTCTCTGAGTTGAAGTTTTTCAAATACAGTCTGAATCATGCTTCAACAGTTTATACGCTGAGCAAAGTTAATAAATTGTTAGCGCTTCAGCAAGTCTATAGCCGGTTCATCTGGCGACAACATATTTTTTTGCTTCCTCCGCATAGATACGGATTTTTGCGATCCTTGTTTCATCGGATGGATGAGTGCTAAGTAATTCAGGAACGGTATTACCTCCGCTGGCTTTTGACATTCGCTGCCAGAATTCAATGGCGGCATCGGGATTATATCCTGCCAGTGCGGAGAAGATCAGTCCAAAGCGATCTGCCTCCAGTTCCTGTTTCCGGCTAAAGGGCAGGAGAATCCCAACAGCTGAGCCGGCACCATAGGCAGACATGAACAGGTTTCGTGTAGCTTCAGGCTTGGTTGACAACATTACGGAGAGGGCTGCTCCACCGGCTTCTTTCACCATTCCCTGTGTCATCCGTTCATTCCCGTGTTCGGCAATAGCATGAGCGATTTCGTGACCCATTACTGCGGCCAGTGCATCATCATTCTGGGTAACCGGCAGGAGTCCGGTATATACTACTACTTTACCGCCGGGCATACACCAGGCATTGACGGCATTATCGTTCACCAGATTGAATTCCCATGCATAGTCTCTGGCTATGGAAGTGTTTCCCTGCTGTTGGTAATAAACAGTTATTGCCTGTGCAATTTTACGACCGATTGTTTCTACTTTTTGAGCGTCTCTGGTTCCTTTTACTACCCTATTTTGAGAGAGGAAGGTGGCATACTGTTGACGGGAAAGGCTCAGAATCTCTGCTTGTGGAATGAGCAGGAACTGGTTTCGTCCGGTTACTGAATTTTTGGTACAGGAAGCGGATGCTCCTATTATGAAAAACACTATTGCAGCCTGAAAGAAACGCATATCTCAGGATTTTCGTTCTCTGCGCCTGTCTCTGTATTTGAAAATAGGCGCTTTGGATTCAGCTCCTTTCAGGAGCCGTGTAATATTTTTCTGATGGGTAAGGATAACCAGCAGGGCAACTGCGATAGCAAAAATCCGGTACGTTTCGTTTTCCACATTGAATACCACAAGAATAAATACCGGAAAGGCCAGACTTGCCAGGATGGAGCTGAGCGAAACAAATCTGGTCAGATAAAGAACCAGACTGAATACAGCCACGCATCCCAGAGCCGTGATCGGAGAAATACCGAGGATCAGGCCGAATAATGTGGCGACTCCCTTGCCTCCGCGGAATTCAGCCCATATCGGGAAAATATGACCGAGTACAGCCATAAGACCGAGGCCTATCTGAAAATTAGTTCGGGCAAAATCATTGTTCAGGTAGTAAGGGAGCAGATAGGCTAATTTTACAGCTAACAGGCCTTTCAGCATATCTATCAGCATAACAAATGTTCCCCAACGAGAGCCAAGTACACGAAACGTGTTGGTAGCACCGGCATTTCCACTACCATAATCCCGGATATCAATTCCAAAAACAGCCTTGCTAACCCACACGGAGGTAGGTACAGATCCTATCAGATAAGCTAAAATGACAAGGGCCAGTTCGTTCATCTGTCGAATGGTGATTTAGTATCCAAATGTACTTAATAATAAGTTAACATAAATAAATTCCTTCACCTTTCGAACCGAATCGTCATCCAATTGTTGCGGATTTCTTCAGCAACCGGCTGGCCGAGTTTTTCTGAAAACCGATCGACAATTACTTCCCGGTCTTCCGTAAGAATGCCACTCAGCAGAAGTACTCCTCCTTTACGCAGCCCATTTATAAGTTCATCAGCATATTGGAGAAGGATATGCCGATTGATATTTGCCAGAATGACGTCAAAGGTCTGGTTTGCGGGAGGGGCAGAGGCCAATTGAACATTGATATCTGAAACCTGGTTACATGCGGCATTTTCCCGCGCATTTTCGATGCTCCATTCGTCGTTATCGATAGCAAGAATAGTGTCAGCTCCCCGCTGTTTTGCGAGAATGGCCAGTATGCCGGTTCCGGTACCAAAGTCCAGTATGGACTTGCCAGTTAGCTCAATATCATACATAGCTTTTACCATCAGATAGGTAGTGGCATGATGTCCGGTTCCGAAACTCATTTTCGGAGTGATGATTATTTCATTCTCAACAGTTGGCACGGGATCATGAAAAGAGGCTCTGATGGCCAGTTTTTCAGAAAAGATCACCGGTTGGAAAGAGCTCTCCCAAAGTGCATTCCAGTTCTGGTCGGCAATATCGCCCATGGTGAAGGATACGGATAGCCGGGAGGCCAGTGATGAAAGTACCTCGAGGTTAAAATCAGATTGCACGATGTAAGTTGTCAGCCGTTGTTCTTCTTCCAGAAATCCTTCATAACCTATCTCTGAAAGTTCGGCAATCAGCAGATCGGAGAGTGCCGGCTCTACTGGATCAAAAATAATCTCCGTGTATGTTTTCATAAAAAAGGAACCCCCGTTTAGCGGGGGTTCGATATAGAAAGGTTAATCGTTCTGATTGTTTCGCGGTTCTCTGTCGCGACCACCACCCCTTGGTCCTCTGTCGCGGAAATCCCGGTTTTCACGGTTTTCATCGCGTTCTCTTGGAGGGCGGTCCGGCATGCCTTCCGGTTTTGGCATCAGGACTTTTCGACTGAGTTTGAACTTGCCGGTCTTGGGATCCAGTCCGATCAGTTTGACTTTCACGGTATCTCCTTCAGCCAGTACACCGTCCATTGTTTCGAGTCGCTTCCAGCTTACTTCACTGATGTGAAGAAGTCCCTGTTTACCTGGCAGGAATTCAACGAAAGCACCATAAGGCATGATGGATTTCACTTTGGCTTCGTACTCCTCTCCTACTTCCGGAACGGACACGATACCTTTGATCCAGTCTACAGCTTTGACGAGACCGTCTTTATCCTTGCTGAAGATGCTGACTTCACCGAAGTTTCCAACTTCTTCCAGATTGATAGTGGTTCCTGTTTCACGCTGGATTTCCTGGATTACCTTACCACCGGTACCGATTACAGCACCGATGAATTCTTTGTCGATGAAGAGTTTCTCCATCCGTGGAGCATGTGCTTTTACCTCTTCGCGGTGCTTATCGATACAGGCGTACATATGATCCAGGATATGGAGGCGACCTCTGCGGGCCTGTTCCAGTGCTTCCCGCATGGTGTTCATGCTCAGGCCATCCACTTTGATGTCCATTTGTACTCCACAGATACCATCACGTGTACCGGTCACTTTGAAGTCCATATCTCCCAGATGATCTTCATCACCGAGAATATCAGAAAGAATAGCATATTTACCATCTCCACGGGTAATGAGTCCCATGGCGATTCCACTTACATGTTTAGGCATAGGCACACCTGCATCCATGAGTGCAAGGGAGCCTGCACAGACAGTAGCCATAGAGGAAGATCCGTTCGATTCCAGAATATCGCTCACTACACGGACGGTGTAGGGATATTCATTACCCGGCATGAGTTGTTTGAGGGATCGTTGTGCCAGTGCTCCATGTCCAACTTCCCGACGACCCGGTCCACGGAGGAATTTCACCTCTCCGGTAGAGAATGGAGGGAAATTATAATGGAGGATGAATTTGCTGTATTCAGACGCCTGAGCGGTTTCCACGAGCAGTTCATCCAGAGGGGTACCGAGGGTAACCGTGGTGAGCGACTGTGTTTCTCCGCGGGTGAACAAGGCTGCACCATGCGGAGAAGGCAGGATATCCACTTCCATGTCCAGTGGACGGATCTGGTCGAGCTGACGACCATCCAGACGGAAGCGATCATCCAAAATCATATCGCGTACCACTTCCCATTTAACGTCTTCGAAGTATTTCTTCAGGAGTTTTTTATCTGCATCTGACGCTTCTACGCCCAGAGAGGCAACTAGTTCCTGCTTGAGTGTATCGTACGCTGCTGAACGATCCGATTTAGCACTTGCAGAACGGGAAACTTCATATACTTTCTGGCTGTAGGCTTTTGCTTTTGCCAGTAATTCTTCATTCACCGTAGGTTTCGTGTAGTCGCGTTTTCCCTGGACGCCAGCCTTTTCGCGGAGTTCCTGTTGTGCGCTAATTTGCCTGCGAATCGCATCATGTGCAATTTCCAGCACTTTCACCAGATCTTCTTCGCTACACTCCTTAGATTCTCCCTCTACCATCATCAGATTTTTTTCTGTGGCGGCAATGATAAAATTCATATCGGACTGGGCGATCTGGGAGCGGGTCGGATTAACGATGAAGGCACCTTCTACCCTGCCAACCCGCACTTCAGAAATAATCTCTTTGATAGGCACATCCGATACTGCGAGGGCAGCTGATGCGGCCAGGCAAGCCAGTGCATCCGGCATGATCTCAGGATCAGAGGAGATGAGGGTAACGATCACCTGCACTTCGCAGAAATAGTCTTCCGGGAAAAGCGGGCGCAGTGCACGGTCGATCAGTCGGCTGATCAATACTTCTGAATCATTGAGTCTTCCTTCGCGTTTGAAGAAAGATCCCGGGATACGGCCTGCAGAAGCAAATTTTTCCATGTAATCCACGCTGAGCGGAAAGAATTCCTGACCTTCACGGGGTTCTTTAGCAGCCACTACGGTAGCCAGCAACACACAATTTCCCTGTGTTACCGTTACGGAACCATCTGCCTGGCGTGCCAGGCGACCGGTTTCCAGCGATATGGACGGACTGCTGCCCATATCAATATTGGAACGAATAGGTTGAGTTAACATAAAATAAAACTAGATAGGTACAAAAAGAACTATTCCCAACGGTGCGTTGGGAATAGAAAATGGTTATTATGTGGATTACTTACGCAAACCAAGCTTCTCCAGCAATTGCCGGTACCCCTGAAGATTGTTTTTGCTGAGATAAGTCAGCAGACGTTTACGGCGACCAACCATGGCCATCAGACCACGATGGGTTGCGAAATCCTTTTTGTTTTTCTGAAGGTGTCCGGAAACGTGGTTGATACGCTCTGTAAGCAAGGCAATCTGCCCCTCAATAGAACCGGTATTTGTTTCTTTACCACCGAATTCCGCAAAGATCCTCGACTTTTTTTCTGAAGTTAAAGCTGACATCTGATTTTTTTTTGGCATCCAATTATCCTAAATACTAAATAGTTGGCAAAAGTAAGGAAAATCACAGAAATACTAAAAAATTAGCTGAGGTATTTCCGATTCTTCGCATAAAGCAGTCCAAAAACCAGGGAAATGAACAGGGTGAAAACAAAAAAACTGATTCCAGCTATGTTATTAAACCCATAAACAACAACGGGTGCCGCCACGTATACAGCGATTCCGAGGATATAGATACCGAAGCCATTTTTCCGAAGGCGGTACATGAGGACTGCTCCTACAAGTGTGAGCAGGTTAGACAGGATGCCAAAAAGCGCCATCTGTTTGATCTTAACCGTATCTGTCAGTACGGTAAAATCCTCAAAAATGGCAGTCATGGATTTCTTCGTACGGGCATCCCCCGGAAGATTCAACATCATCCGGTCGCGGGTTTCTTCGATGGTTTGTGCGGTCAGGGTAGCGAGTTTATCGGCATTTTCAAGGTTCCCCAGATTTGACATGAGTCCCCAGGAACCGCCCAAAAGACTAAGGAAACACAAGATGCTAAGCAGTCGAGGTCTGATTTTCCTTTCCGGAACACTATCCATAACAGTTGATTGTTCAGCAATAATAATAATTTTGGAGGTAGGCATGGATAAATCTTTGGTTTTTTGTGTTACGAATAATCTGCGGCATGACCAGCGGATGATCCGCATTTGCACTTCTCTTCAACAGGCAGGGTACAAGGTAGAATTGGTGGGAAGGTCTGTTGACCCTACCCCTTCGTTACCGGAACGCCCATACAAACAACATCTGCTCCCCTGCGGGTTCCGCAATGGGAAGTTCATGTACCTGGAATACAATCTCCGGTTATTTTTTTATTTGATTTTCCGAAAGCGGCCAGATGTGTTGGTTGCGATTGATCTGGACACGATCGTACCGGTTTATCTGGTTTCCAGACTACGGAGCGTCGGGCGCGTTTATGATGCGCATGAATGGTTCAGTGAGATGAAGGAAGTGCTCCGCCGGCCGCCGATTCAATCTGTATGGAAATGGGTTGAACGATTTTTTGTACCTCGGTTTCCGGATGGTTATACGGTGAGTCATTCGATTGCTGAATCTTTTGAGAAGCTCTATGGGGTTCACTATCCGGTGATCATGAATGCAACTGTTTTAACCGAATCGCCACAGATTTTTGAAAAGACCGATCAGCCCTTTCTTCTTTATCAGGGTGCCGTGAATGAGGGACGCTGTCTGGAATACCTGATACCGGCCATGCGCCATGTAGGGATGCCGTTACATATTTATGGTGATGGGAATTATCTGGAAGAATGCAGAAAACTTATCCGGGAGCATTCATTAGAACAAAAGGTATTGCTTATGGGCAAGCTGGATCCGGAAGCGCTGCAGGAAGTGACGGTAAGGGCATTTGCAGGAATCAATCTGGTAGAGCCTCTGGGAGCAAATCAGCTTATGTCGCTCGCCAATAAATTTTTCGATTATATTCATGCCGGCATTCCTCAGCTAACGATGAATTTTCCGGAGTACAGAAGGATAAACGATGCTTTTGAGGTAGCCCTGCTCATTGACCAGCCTGATCCGGTCCTCATTACGAAATCTTTGAACAATTTGATCCTCAACCCGGTTTTATATGGTAGGTTGGAGGAGAATTGCGAAAAGGCCCGTAGTGTGTACAACTGGCAGGATGAGGAGAAAAAGCTGAAAGCATTTTACCATTCGTACTTTAAGAGGAGATAACATTGGATTTACACATAGTAACACTTGATATACCTTTCCCGGCAGATTACGGCGGTGTTTACGATCTTTTCAACAAGATCCGGAAGCTGCACGAACACGGTGTACGAATTCATCTCCATTGTTTCCACAAAAACAGGGAGCCCAGAAAGGAGCTTGAATCTTACTGCGCTTCAGTTCATTACTATCAACGAAATACAGGCCATAAGGGCATCAGCATGTCGCTACCCTACATGGTTAGTTCCAGAGTAAGTGATGAACTGGAACAAAATATTTCAGGGGACAACTACCCGATAGTACTCGAAGGCATTCATTGCAGCTTTTTACTCCATGCAGGCCGACTGAAAGGCCGGAAAGTCATTGTGCGACTGCACAATGTGGAGTATCAGTATTACAGGGAGCTGGCAATGCAGACCCGTTCTCTTCCCAAAAAGATTCTTTACTGGTGGGAGTCATGGTTACTGAAACGATATGAACGCCAGATTGCCCAGTCGGATGCTTTGTTATTGGGTATAACCGAAAAAGACTGTGCGGTTTACCGGAAAAATTTCGGTGCCCGAAACATTGCATTTTTACCGGCTTTTGTACCATGGGATTTTCCCGTTAGTAAGGAAGGTATTGGAACTTTTTGTCTTTACCACGGCAACCTTTCTGTACCGGAGAATGAGAATGTGGCTGTCTGGCTGTTAGAGCAGGTATTTAATAAGCTGGAAATCCCGTTTGTAATTGCCGGTAAAAATCCAAGTCCTTATTTGCAGCGACTGGCGCATGTCCACAAGCATACATGCATTGTTTCAGATCCCGGGACTTCGGAGATGCAGGATCTTATCAGCAAAGCCCAGATCATCCTTTTACCTTCTTTCACCCGTTCCGGCATCAAATACAAACTACTAACCTCTGTATTTAGCGGTCGACATTGCGTGGTGAACGAGTCAATGGTAGAGGGTACCATGCTCAGTCCTGCCTGTCATATTGCCACCAATCCGTCTGCATTTGCTTCAGTTGTGGCTCAGTTGTTCCGAAAACCATTTGATGCACACGAAATCCAGATTCGTCAGCATTTGTTACATGAACATTACAACAACGAGCGAACGGTGAAAAGGCTTATGGAATGGATATTCGGGCATTATCGGTAACCTGGCCTTTCTCCGTTTTAATCGTTCGGGCGGGAAATTTATTGATCACCATAAAATCATGCGTAGCCATTACAACGGCTGATCCGAAATCTCTGGAAACATCCATAAGGAGCTTCATGATCTCGTTACTGGTTTCCGGATCCAGATTACCGGTTGGTTCATCTGCCAGGATGAGTTTTGGGGAATTGAGCAGGGCTCTGGCCACATCCACTCTTTGTTGCTCTCCTCCGGAAAGTTCGAATGGATATTTAAAGCCTTTTGTTTTGAGTCCTACTTTTTCGAGTACTTCTTCTATTTTTTCTTCGATGAGTTTGCGGTCTTTCCAGCCGGTGGCTTTGAGTACAAATTCCAGATTATCGTGAACATTCCGGTCGGTCAGCAGTTGGAAATCCTGGAATACGATGCCAATATTCCGTCGCAGGAAAGGCACGGTTTTCCAGGTGAGTTTTGTCAGATCGAATCCTACCACCTGACCTGTTCCATCTCTCAGGGGGAGTTCTCCGTAGAGCGTTTTCAGCAGACTGGATTTGCCTGCTCCCGTTTTTCCAACGAGGTAAACGAATTCACCTGCCGATACACGGATATTGACGTCTTGCAGGATCTGTGCATTGCCCTGATAGATGTTCGCATTTTTCAGTTCCAGAATGATCTCACTCATACCATCAAAAGTAACGTAAAAAAAGGTTGAAGTTTCGCTAATATTTGAGGATTCCCTGCGCTGTATGAATCTGAAGGGAACGGGTATCAGCGGCCTCTACCCTGCCAATGATGGCAGCGTCTATTTCAAATGACCGGGCAATCTCAATGATTTCATTTGCAGCTTCCGGAGCTACATACAATTCCAGGCGCGTACCCATATTGAAAACCTGGTACATTTCCTGCATGGATGCTCCTCCTGCTTTTTGGATCAGGTGAAAGATTTCCGGAACCGGTAGCAGGTTATCTTTGACGACAGACAATCCACCGGGAAGGTATTTCAGGCATTTGGTCTGGCCGCCCCCGCTGCAATGTACCATTCCATGTACCTGATCAAAATGATTTTCCAGTATTTGCCGGACAGCCGGGGCAAATGTACGGGTAGGACTTAGCAGGAGATTACCTACAGACAAATCAGTGGTGTACCCTTTGTATGAAACGGTTACCTGATCCGTCAATCGGTAGGGCCCTACATACACCACCTCTCCTGATGTATTTGGATCAAAGGATTCCGGGAAGTGTTCAGCGTAATACCGGTTGAGCAGATCGTGGCGGGCGCTGGTAAGGCCATTGCTGGCAATGCCGGAGTTGTAGGAGGATTCATAGGTTGTCTGCCCGTAACCGGCAAAACCAACAATCACATCTCCGGCGGTAATTTTCTGATTGGTGATGAGTTTTGATTTGGGCCAGCGGGCTGTAAGCGTTCCATTTACGGCGATGGTTCGGACCACATCGCCCACATCAGCGGTTTCACCGCCAAGGTAATGTATATGAACGCCCATGGAGGCCAGTGTATCGAAAAGTTCCTGAGAACCATTAATGATGGCGGAAAGTACTTCCCCCGGAATCAGGTGCTTGTTGCGGTCGATGGTAGAATTAAAGACCAGATTATCATATATACCTACACAGAGCAGGTCATCCAGGTTCATAACAATCGCGTCCTGGGCGATACCTTTCCAGACCGATACATCTCCTGTTTCTTTCCAATAGAGGTAAGCCAGAATGGATTTGGTTCCGGCTCCATCTGCATGCATGACGGAAACCCAATCGGGATCTCCGCTCAGGAAATCCGGGTATAGTTTACAAAACGAAAAAGGGAAAAGCCCCTGATCGAGGTTTTGGGTTGCTGCATGTACTTCTTCTTTTTGTGCCGATACCCCTCTCAGATGATATAAACTCATGGAATTGCTTTCGATTCTACAAAATTAAACAATCAATGATTGGTTTCAGGCAGAAATTATGAACAGCTTTTTTGAATAGTTTTGCAACCCCATGAAGGTATATCATTCCACAGACGCCTTACCGGTTTTTCGGAGAGCTGTATTAACCATCGGCACATTCGACGGTGTTCATATGGGGCACAGGGCGATTATAGCCCAGCTTGTTCAGCAGGCGCGGGCCATTGATGGGGAGAGTGTTATCCTCACCTTTCATCCACATCCACGCCGGATCGTGGCGGGAGGCCAGAGGGAAGTTTCCCTATTGAATACGCAGGAAGAGAAATCCCTTTTGCTGGAGGCCCTGGGAGTAGATCATCTGGCGGTTGTTCCCTTTACGGATCAGTTTGCGTCCATGACGGCAGAAGAATATGTGGCTTCATTTCTGGTGCGCACCTTTCATCCTTCTGTGATTATTATTGGGTATGATCACCGATTTGGAAGAGAAAGACAGGGAGATTACCGATTGCTGGAGCGGCTGGGGATTGAATATGGGTATGAGGTAAAAGAGATTCCAGCTCACATACAGGACAGTCTGGCTATCAGTTCCACGCGGATCCGGACTTTATTGGAAGAAGGGCGGATGGAGCAGGCCAATCAATTGCTTGGGTATGCATACAGTTTTTCCGGAGAGGTTGTACAGGGTGCGCAACGTGGGCGTACGATAGGCTATCCCACTGCCAATCTGTTACTAACCGAAAAAGATAAGCTGGTTCCGGCAGACGGTGTCTATGCTGTATCAGTATTGCTTCCAGATCAGCAGAAGTATTTCGGGATGATGAACATCGGATTCCGTCCAACGGTGGAGGGAACGGTTCGTTCCATTGAAGTACATCTTTTTCAGTTCAGCGGAGACCTGTATGGGAAGCGGGTAACGGTAGAATGCAGGTATTTTCTGAGACCGGAAATGCGGTTTTCCTCATTGGATGCGCTTAAGCAGCAATTGGCACTGGATGAAGCAAAGGCCCGGTCTTTGCTGATGCACAACTGATTACAACGGGCTGGTCAGTTTCACCAGTAGTTCTTTCATCAGCGAGGCATCCGCTGTTCCTGCATCGTGGATGCCAATAGACCGGAGATTGTAATGATGCAGCAGCAGGATCGCTCTTTCCACTCCCTGAAAGCCGTACGTCTTTGCCGCCACCAGACTATCGCGCAGCTGAAATGGCTGTACGCCCATAGCGGAGGCCAATGCCCGCTCATCGTTCATCGGATAGCTGAACATCATGTATGTTTTGCTGAAAAATGAATAGAGCGAAGGAATGATCAGTTGTATGGGAGCGGCCTTGGGGTTTTGTTCAAAGTATTCAATGATGCGGATGGCTTTGTGTATTTCTTTACGGGCGATGGCCACCTGCAGTTCAAAAACGTTGAATTCTCTGCTCACACCGATATACGTTTCTACATCCGCTTCACGGATTTCTTTGCGGTCACCAAGGTTAACCGCCAGTTTATCGATCTCGTTGGATATGCGGCTAAGATCGTTCCCAATATGATCGGTGATCATAGAAAGTCCGGTAGGCGAAATCAGCAGCCCTTTCTGATGGATCAGCTGAGAGGTCCATTCTGCCAGTTGATAATCCGGGACTTTTTTAGTGACCAGGTGAACCGTTTTCTTAGGGAGCATTTTGCCCAATTTGCTCCGACCGTCCATTTTCTTTTCCTTAAATCCCACGATAAAAATGGTAGAAGGCTGGGGTTGTTCCACATAGGGCTCCAGTTTCTCAATATCGCGCATATGTTGCGCTTCTTTGAGGATCACCACCTGCTTATCGGAGAACATGGGATATTTCCGGCAGGCATTGATCACATCCGACCAGGCGGCATCTTTTCCGTAGAATACAGACAGGTTAAAGGATGCTTCTTCCGCGCTCAGGAGATGGTGTTCGGCATAATGGGTGAGGATATCGATGAAATAACCTTCCTCTCCTTCCAGCCAGTAAATGGGTTGAAAGGATTTTTTCTTCCATTCCGCCAGTATCGTATCCATCGAAATATTCATATCTTGGTCGTGCAGCGAAGGTAATCCATTCGTTTAATTTTAGACGATGGGTTGCTTTTGGTTGGCATGATTTTAGCTTTTGTACAGTATTCAGTCAAACATTAATTTATGAGTGCAATGAATTATGCTCAGGGTTCAGAACCCAAAAAAGACAATCGCGGATTGATTTACGGCGTGCTGGTAGCGGCGCTGCTTGGCACCTGGGGATACATTATCTATGACAAAAGCAAGACCGATGAGTTGATTCAGAGTAAGGATGTGCAGTACGCCAGTCTGGATTCTTCGAGGAACATGGTGCAGCAAGAGTACGAGAATGCTTTGTTGAGATTAGATGAATTATCCGGACAGAACACGCATCTGGACAGTCTGATCCGGAGCCGGGATACCGAGCTGAGTACGGTGAAGCAGCGGATAAGCCAGCTGGTACGCAAGCAGAATGCATCTACCGCGGATCTGACGGAAGCCCGAAGGCTGATTGAGCAGCTGAATGGGAAAATCGACGGATATATTGAGGAGATTGAGCGGTTACAGGGCGAAAATCTGGTGTTAAAGCAGGATAAACGCCGGTTAACAACGGAAAAGGAGGATTTGGAGCAATCCCTGAATTCTACCCAATCTGCCCGGCAGGCTGCAGAGGAAAAAGTGGATGTTGCCTCCACGCTTCATGCCTCTAATTTCAGTATTGTGGCGGTAAATGAACGAAACAATGGAAAGGAAAGGACCACTTCAGCTGCTCGGCGGGCCGACAAGTTCAGGATCAGTTTTGAGCTGGATGAGAACCGGGTGGCTCCCAGTGGCGAGAAGGATTTGTACATCATCGTATTTGATCCGGCAGGTAAGCTGGTTTCGGAGCAGGGACTTCCATCCGGAAATTTCAAAACCCGTCAGGATGGGGAGAAACAGTATTCCAACCGGGTGACGGTCACCTACGAACAGGGGCAGGCGAAGCTGGTGAGTTTTGATCTGCGTCAGGCCGACAAATACCAGAAAGGGGATTACAAAGTGGAAGTGTATCACAATGGGTTCAAGATCGGTGAGAATACCGTTCAGTTGAAGTAATACATTCGTTTAACACTATTGAAAGGTGGTCAAATGGCCACCTTTCGTTGTTAAAAGAGTGCTCGAACCTGTCCTCTGCCTGTGTGAACGACTCCGGATGTGCCAGCCTTACGGCCTTCGTATTGGATACTGACTTCCAGAAAACGTGTCAGACGACGGGTAAGATCGATCGTCCAGAGAAAATTCTGACCGGGTAGCAGCCCTTCGAGCATAGAATAGGCCAGGGCAGTATTGGCCGGAGCATTGAATCGAATGGATGTGATCGCCAGATTGGTATTAAGCGAGGTGTTGGTCAGTACATTGTACTTGATATCGGTGAGGAGAGATCGGATGGAGGCTTTTTCACCAGCGGTATTGGTTCGTTCATCCCATTTCCAGCCAGCTTTCAGTCGGAAAGTGGTCTGGTAAGTGAAAATGAGGCGCGGCTCAACCGAAAAACCCTTAATGTGGAAATTTCGATTCGCCAGCCCCGGCGTTTCCAGGATGTTGGAGAAGAGGCGCGACTGGATTTCAGTGGTAAATTTCTTTTTGAATGTAATCCTGGTTTTTAGGTTCCAGTCGTTCAGTTGTCGGGATTCAAAGCCATAGGAAAGAAATGCTTTTCCGGATGAACGGAGGTTATTGAGGTCAATACCCCAGTTGGTATTCAATCGGTTAAAAGAGATCGTATTGGAAAACTGCTGATCCATTGTTATGAGCGATGTATCGCCAAAAACAGGCTGGAAGGGGTTGAACTGCGCCAGTCCGTCGGATATGTTTTTCCGGGCTGATTGCAGGGCAGACTGGAGATAGAGTTTAGAGATTAGATTTTTCCATGCAGTTTTCGGGGAAGCACCAAGCGCATTTTTAGGGTTGATGATAAAGCTGTAATTGAATTGGAGGTAAGAGGCTTTGATAAATTCGGTAGTTGGGGAGAAAATCCGGATGAATTTTGCCTGATCGCGAAATCGTGCTATTTCAAATTCACTGATCTGTTGAAGGCCATCGTTGTTATAATCGATCCATGTATACTCCCCCTGCCCTGCCGGAACTTCAAGAAAAGCGAACGCCCTTCGGGGTTCCTGCCCGGAACCCAGTTCGTAGAGTACCTGACCGGTTATGGCATTTTTCCAGGCATTCAGGAGGTATTCTGTTCTACCCAGGATGGTAGCTTCGGGCCGGCCGGAGGAAAGTAATTTCTGTTGAACGGTAAGTTGACGGAAAGTTGTGTTAAGCCGGAGCTGGTGATGTTCATTGCTCATCAGCTCTGCATATCCGTTCAGGTTAATACTTCTGTCAACTGCTTTCAGTGTGGAACCTGATGGCAGCTTATCCCCTCTTGTGTAGAGACTAATCCCCCATTTGTTGGTGGTTTCCGGGGAACGCAGATAGACTTTCCAGATATCAAATGAAAAAGACGAAGCATCCAGCGAATCGAATGCTTTAAGGCGTTGCTGATTTTTTTCAAGGGTGTAATAGAACCCCAGCTGGTAGTCATTCAGAAGTCCCTTAAGCCTTTTGGAGAGATCTATAACCGGACGAAGGAAAAATCCATTTCGGATGGCAGATTCGAGGGAAGAATACGATAATTGATTTTGCAGACGCCATCCTTTCAGGTTAGCATCCTGGGTGATGGCATGCCGGAATGCCTGGTATCCGGAATCCCGTTGATAGGAACCGAGGGTATATCGAATTGAATGATTCGCGGAGGATTGAAAGCTGATTCCTCCGGTTAGGAGTGTTTCGCCATCTGTACCGGTTTCCAGCGGCAAGCCCCAGTCGCGGTTGAATTCTACGGAGCGCAGCCGTTCGATAGGTCGAAAGGATTTGGCAATTCGTTCAGCATGCATATCAAACGTCAGACGGGATTCAGAACCCTTTAGCGGCAGATAATAACGAGCTGTGAGTCTGGCTGCTGTTCCCTGATCATTCGCTTCATCGGCGGAGGAGAACGTGTTCAGGTCCAGCGTACTGATCGCCAGTTCTGACTGCAGTTCAAAGGTACTGTCGCGATAATGGGAACCAACGGTCAAAAGTTGTTGTTTTCTGGGGGCTACGAGTAAAATAGCTGGTTCATAATCACCTGTTTTATTCCCGGAGGGATCCGGGGGTGACCATCGGAATAGTTTTCCGTTGGTAGGGGCATCGATATCGAGCATATAATTACCTCTGCCCTGCCCTACCTGAATAAAATTAAGCTGATAGAGCAGTTGCGTGCGATCGGTGCTGTATACATAGAATGAATCCGGACGGCCGTTCAGCAGGGTATCTACTTTACGATAGAGAATTTTCCCGGAAGCAAACGTATCTGCTATCGCAGAAGGATAGTACGCATTGCGGATACTATCGCCAATTTTGGAGAGAAACTGTCGCTGAGCCGGATCCAGCGTCTGGCTGATCGGGGAATTGCGGGCATCGCTGTTGGAAAAGGCGCCAACAGTGAAGGACCATTTTTCATTTAGTTTGAATGTATTGTTCAGATAGAGCTGGGCGTTGAGGAAATTACGATCGGCGTATTCAAATTCGATTTGGATTCGTTTGTCTTTAGAGATCATTTGCCGGGGAGTGAAGGTTATTTCGGCGGTGTTGTAATTGATCACATAGTCCTGATCTTCTCCTCTTTGCATGAGTTCACCATCGATCCAGACCCTTTCCGAGTTGGCGAGAACGATGAAAAAAAGTTCATTGTTGGCCCCTTTTAGCCGGTAAGGCCCCTGGTTTCCTTCCAGGCCATTGAAAATATTGCGGGTAAACTTGCCTTTGGCTGCGGCGGCACTGAGTTGTAGCTTATTGGATGCCTGTTTGTTCAGATTGGTTTCTGTTTCGAAGAGAGCTCCCTGAAGTCGTTTGTAAAAGTTCAGAAAATAGCTGTTCTGTTGTCGGATATCGATATCCCCCATGCTAAAGCGCCAGTTTTTTTTAGAAAACTGTACGAACACCTGATCGAATTCATTGAGGTTTTGAGTATTTCCATCGGGCTGGATGGGGATATTGTTATCGCTGAGTGCGGCAGAGAGGTAGATGCTATCGCCCAGGTAGCCACTGAGCTGGAGATTCAGGCTGGAATTAAGTACCACATCCTGGCGGTTACCGAATGCCAGGCTTCTGCCAAAGCTTCCGTTGTAGGTGAGGTTACCAAAATCAAGTCCCTGAGCGGCCGTTGAGCCGGATTTACCGGAGGGGGGCCTGAAAGCGAAGCGCGGGAGGATGGAGTCGAAGTTCATATGTTGCCGGGTAGCGTTCAGACGCGCAGGCAGTACCCTATAAAAAATGGTGACAGAATCCGTTTCCGGTTTTTTCACCCAGGTAAGTCGTGCGTTGATCCAGTCAATGCTGTACGATAAGCTGTCGACCGAAGGGATTATTACGGAGAATGGTACCAGGCTGAGGGAATCCAGTTGAACGGATGGGTCTGCTACAGCGATTCTTTTTTCCTTTCTGTTCGACCATATGCCTGATGACTGGCTCCACCCGTAATGGGAAATGAGAAGCAGGAGGAAAAAGCATATGGAGCGCAGTGAGGGCAATGAGATAGTGGTTTATCAATAAATGCCTAAAAATAGGATTTATTGCCCTAGGCAGCGGCGGATCGGCATTCTTAGGTTCAGACTTTAGGATTCTGGGATTTTTTTCACTTTAGGGTCTATGAATTCCCAGGAGCGAATGTGCGGGCATACATGTTCTTTTTGCTGGATTTCGGTAAAGCGGCGGATGATTTCCGGATGCTGGCTGGCGATATTCGACGTTTCGGCCGGATCCTTTTCAAGATCGAAGAGTTCCCAGGGTGCAGCCGGATTATTTTTAAGGTCCGATCGCACTCCTTTCCATTTCCCCATTCGGATAGCTACCTGACCTGATTTTTCGGGGAATTCGAAATAGAGATAAGGGTGTGCCGACTGTGGTTTTCCTAAGAGTTCAGGAAGAAAGGACAGTCCGTCGTTGGCAGGCGGCTGTGTTCGTGTCAGCTCAGCGAGCGTAGCCATGAGATCGAACTGAGCAGACACATGATGGGACACTGTTCCGGCTTTGATTTTACCCGGCCAGCTGGCGATGAACGGTTCCCGGATACCGCCTTCATAGAGATCCTGTTTGCGGCCCCGGAGCCCACCGGTGCTATTGAAGAACCGGGTATCCACACCACCCACATCAAACGTAGGTCCATTGTCGCTTGAGAACATGATCAGCGTATTTTTATCCAGTCCAAGTTCTTTCAGGGTTTGCATCACCTTTCCGATCTGCAGATCAAGGTAGGTGATCATTGCTGCGTAGGTAGCCCGGGGGTATTTGGAAGGGGTATAGCCGTTCTGACCATAGTAGGGCTGATCGTTAAACTGGTCTTTATATGCATCTACGGCTTCTTTAGGTGCCTGAAGTGCCAGATGCGGGGCTACATAGGGCAGGTAGAGGAAGAAAGGTTCATTTTTATGCTTGCGGATAAAGGCGATGGTTTTTTCAGCCAGTTTATCGGTTACGTATTCTCTTCCGATAAATTTTTCAAACAGAGAATCCGGTGCATCTTTGGGGATGGACTGATGTGCGCTGATGGGTGGATTGTTCAGGGTATCCCATTTTCCATTTTCCCAGAGGTGAGACGGATAGAAATTATGGGCTTGTTTCTGATCGAGCAATCCATAATAATAATCGAATCCCTGTTTGTTTGGATTTCCACTATTATGGAACATGCCCAATCCCCATTTGCCGATGGCTCCCGTGGTATAGCCGGCATTCTTCATCAGGTGTCCGATGGTGAATGCACCTTCATGGAGTGGCATTTGTCCGCCTTCTGTATCATCCGAGAATCCGCCGAGTTCATAATTGCCTCTGATGTAGGAATGCCCTGCATGGCGTCCGGTCATGAGCATACAACGGGCGGCAGCGCAGACCGGGGCGGATGTGTAATGGTTGGTAAAACGCATGCCTCCGGATGCTAATTTATCCAGGTTGGGTGTTTTGATTTTTTGCTGTCCATAGCTTCCGAGTTCTCCATAGCCCAGATCATCTGCATAGATGTAGATCACATTGGGTTTTTGCTGGGCGCTGAGCAACAACGGAAGGGAAAAAGCCAGAAAGAGCAGCAGGCGCATGGGTGGTTGGATTGGGTAAAAAAAAGGATGCTCATATGAGCATCCTAAAGTTAGTATAAAAAAGTTCAGGAATCAGTTCTCACCTGAGAGGGAAGCGGCCAGGTATTCCCGGTTGAGGCGGGCTATATTGGCTACCGAGATACCTTTAGGGCATTCTGCTTCACAGGAGTATGTGTTGGTACAGCTACCGAAACCTTCTTTGTCCATTTGTGCCACCATATTGACCACTCGGTTTTTCTTTTCCGGTTCACCCTGAGGCAGGAGCGACAGGTGCGACACTTTGGCAGACAGGAAGAGCATGGCAGAGGAGTTCTT